>CACZOH010000001.1 GCA_902782785.1 uncultured Ruminococcus sp.
AAAGGCATGATGCTTTATCTTGAAGCCGCGTGGGTGCCTTACCGCGTGGAATACTCAAACGACAACAAGGATTTCACAACGCTTGCAACATTCGGCGCGGGCGAGGTATTCGTAAAGCTTAAAGACCTTGATACCGAAGCGAGATACGTACGATTCATCCGTGAGGGTGAGAACTGGTTCAGTATCTACGAGGTAGAGATATACGGCTGATAACAGCATAAAAAAATCCGGGCTTGCCGCGTTTTTTCGCGGCAAGCCCGTTATTGCTGTTTTTACAGGCTGTCTTATCAGTAGTTGTATTTTAATGATATTTCCGCTTGTTCCGTACCGCCGTCTGACGTGAATTCTCCTATGGATATTCTCACATCCACGCCGGTACCGTCATTCCATTCAAGGCCGGATACGGTACAGGGTCCGTGGAAAAGATCTTTGTCGGATACAAGATAATAGAAATCTTCGTCTATTTCGGTGGAACCGTCGGCGCAGATCAGGTCTATGAGCTTTATGTCCGCGCTGCCGTTGTTATACAACGTCATATTGCTCAGATGATATACCCCGGACGCGTTCATGTCCGGTTATATTTCAGATTCAGTCTCTTGTCACGGCGCCCATGCTCTTCAGCTGCATTTTGCGCTCGTACATAAGGCTGTCCGCTCTTTTGAAAACGTCGTGGAAGGAGCTGTCCGACCCGGGCTCGTATTCGGCGATGCCGAGAGAAGCCACGACCCTGCCGCTTCCGATATTCGACTCTATTTCGGCGTTTATATCCTTAAGGATATCGCCGCGCGTCTGATAATCGTGCCCTTCGGCAAGTATGACGAATTCATCTCCGCCTATGCGGTAAACGGGACTGTGCTTGAAATATTCGCACAGCATTTTGCACGCCGTTTTTATGTATTCGTCGCCCGCCTTGTGACCCATCGTATCGTTTATCATCTTAAGACCGTTCACGTCGCAGACGACGACGGCGAAATCCCTGACGTCGCCTTCCGCGATCATTGCTTCAAGATTTTCCTCAACCAAAGCAAAGGCGTGCTTGCTCTTTACGCCCGTCAGCGGATCCGTGAAAGCGACGGTACGCGCCTCGTCGCGTTCCTTCGTCGCTTTTTTCTCCCATTTTTTCATTGATATGTGGTTGACGAGCAGAACGACGAGCGAAACGCCGAACAGACCCGTGATTATCATAAAGCTCGTTTTGTCGGCGTTGTGCAGACGCTGCCGCTGTACGGCGAAAAACTCGTCTTCGTCCGCGTCGGTTACGCCGTCCGGGGCGTTTTCAACGTAGCTTTGTATATCGTTTATGACCGCGTCCTCTTTTGATTCGTTCAGCCTCTGGACCCACGTCATCGTCATTAAAACTATGAAAGCGAGAAGTGTGATCCATACGATTATGGCTTTACCGAAATTCCTTGCGTGGTCTTTTCTTATGATATAGTTGAAGAAAACAAGACCTAAAAGCGACCATACGGTCATCAGTACGTAAGTCTCCGTTTCAAGCGTATGATCGGAGAAGACCTCCGGGAAGAGGAGAAATACGGAAAAAGCGACTAAGATCAATAAGCATATACCGCTTATCACGATATCTTTTTTCTTTTTCTCTTTGACCGACGCTTTGAATACCGCCGCCGAAGCGAATCCGTATATTATAGTGGCGCCGATGGTCGTCGTATCGACTATCCAGCCTATCGCCGTTCTTCCGATGAAAAGTATCGGTACGGAAAGGATAAGCACAAGGATTATGGCGTTTGCCGGTATCTGCTTTTTGTTGAGTCTTGAAAAGCGTTCGGGAAGTATACCGTCCTGTGCTACGGCGTAGCAAAGACGGCTCACGGCGCGCAGCATTCCGATGAGGCTTGAAAGTACAAGCGCGAGAAGCGACGCCATCAGGATGCCTACGCCGGCTTTTCCCAAGTAATGATCCGCGGCGTAAAACGCGGGCAGTCCCGCGATGCCGTCGAATTCATCGAGGCGGCTTATATAATCGAACCAGTTTGAACAGCCCTCGGGATATGCGGAGGCGCTTAAAAGAACCGCGAAAACGTACAGAGCCGTTATTACGATAAGCGCTGTAAGAAGCACGCGGAACATATTGCCGTGCTTGAATTTGTATTCCGCCGCGGAATGCGACACGCTCTCAAATCCGATGAAAGCCCACGGCGAGATGAAGGCTATACGTATTACCTGCCTTACCGCGCTGCCGTCCGGAACGAACGCGGGCTCGGCGGAAATACCGAAGGAGCCGCCTCCGATCACGGCGCCGACAAAGCAGACCGTTATCCCGACCGTGAATATCAGCACCATTACCACCATTGCGCGGGCGGTTATTTTTTTGCTTTTTATACAAAGAAGCGCGATAAGCGATATGAAAACGAGCGTTATCAGAGCTTCTCCGATATATACGTCGTAGCCGAAAAGCGTGTAAAGATAACCGAACCGGAAGATACCGCCTAAAAAATATCTTGCAAAAAGCGGTATGCTCGTTGCGTTCGCCCAGAATATCGCGATGTAAACGAGAAACAAAAACCATGATGCGAGAAAAGCGCGGTCATATCCGAATATATATTTTACGTAGTTATACAGTCCGCCCGTCCCGGGGTAACGGTTGGCGAGAAAATGATAATGGTTTGCCACCATCAGCATCATCACAAAACCTATCAGAAGCCCGGATATCGAGCCTATCGGACCCGCCTGGGAAAGATACGTGTTGCCCGTGACGACAAGAGAACCCCAGCCTATCGCCGATCCGACCGATAAAGCCCAGACGGCTATCGGCGAGAGATACGGCTGAAGAGACGCGCTGCCCGTATTCTCTGTTTGTTTCATATACAGATATCTCCGTAAGCGGGCGCGTCAGAGTGAGGCAAGCTCGTTCGTTTTGCGTACGATCTCGTCGTAAAGCGCCGTATGATCGCCCGGCGTCCTGCTGCGTAAAAGCTCCGTCAGCTCGCTCAGCGGGATTTCTATCGGCGTGAGCGCCAGATTGCTCACGCTGCCCTTAAGCTTGTGCGCCGCTTCAAACGCACGCTCCGGATCGCCCGATGCGAGCGCTTCTCCGAGAGAGCCGGAGGAAAGCTCACGTACGGTGATATCGACGAGACGCAGATAAAGAGCTTCGTTGTTTGCGCAGCGGGAAAGACCTTTCGCCGTATCAGCGCCATATACTTTCAGTTTTTCAATGGTAAGCATAGATCATCCTCCGATTTGAGTTTTAATACGATGTATTTTTCAAATTCATCAACGGGAAGCGGACGGGAGAAATAATATCCCTGGATTATATCGCATCCCATAGCCTTGAGGTAGGAGTACTGCTCGTCAGTCTCCACGCCCTCGGCGATCGTCGGTACCTCAAATGATTTTGCAAGTCCTATCATAGCTTCAAGCAGTCTTGTATCCTTCTGCCCCTTGAACGCGCTGCGTATGAACTGTATATCGAGCTTGAGCGCGTCTATGGGCATTGTGGAAAGCATGCTCAAGGAAGAATATCCCGAGCCGAAATCGTCCATTTCTATACGGAAACCGAGATCGCGCAGGTTTTTCACCGTCGTTATTATCTGATCCGTCTTTTCGGTATACGCGGATTCCGTGATCTCAAGCAAAAGATCCTGCGGGTCAAGACCGCCCGTTTTTGCTATCTGAAGGAACTTTTCCGTCAGATCGGGATCGTACAGGTCGATACGTGAGACGTTGACTGAGACGGGCAGGGAAACGCCAAGCCGTTCTTTCCAGTCCTTTATGTGACACGCTGTTTCTGACCAGACGTAATAGTCGAGCTTCTGTATAAGCCCGTTTTTCTCAAACAGCGGTATGAACGTGCCGGGGCTCACCATTCCGAGCTTCGGATGCTTCCATCTTACAAGCGCCTCGGCGCTCGTAAGATACGGCTTGTCGTTCTTTACATTGAATTTGGGCTGGTAGTATATAACGAACTGCTTTTCGCGTATCGCCGTGCTGAAATCGTCAATCAGCTGTTCTTCAAGTATCTCCGCCTCGCGCATCGAATGGTCGAAGAAGCCGACGGGAGCGGTCAGATGATCCCTTGCGGTATCCGCCGCCATTTTCGCGCGGTCGAATCTGCGCTCGATATCGATGCTCTTGTCCGCGTCCAGATAAACGCCCATTCTGAGACGTACGTGGTTTTCGCCCGAGCCCTCGACGTCGAGATTTGCGGACAGACGTGCAAGAAGCGCCTCGTAATCGTCAATGTGTCTGCAATACAGCATGAACGTGTCCGCGCCGCTGCGGCAAACGATGCCTCCGGCTTCGCTCACGTAAGCTATGGCGTTGTCCGCTATGCGCTTCAGTATCTCGTTTCCCGCCGCTTTGCCGTACCGGTCGTTTATCGTGTGAAAATGGTTGACGTCAAACACTATCGCGTCCGTGGGCGCGTCCTTGTGATACAGATCGAGCTGGGCGGCGTAACGGAAGAAGAAATCCTTGTTGTAAAGTCCCGTCAGCTGATCTCTCTCTGTCAGACGGAGAGTCTCCCTGTCCTCGGACAGCTCGACCGTCCGAAGTATGCGGGCGAGTATGACCTTTGAAGCCGGATACGGCTTCGGTATGAAGTCTATCGCGCCGAGTGTGAGGCATTCCACCTCCGCCTCGTTGTCCGACGTCATAACGATGACGGGCAGATGCGAAAACTCGGGATCGCTCTTTATGCTTTTTAGGACGTCTATACCTTTGATACCGGGAAGATTGAGATCGAGCAGGATCATACTCAGCGTGTCGTGCTGAGCGCGGATGATCCCGGTCGCTTCCTCGCCTGATGTTGCGACGATGACGTCGTACGTATCGCCGATGCTCGCCTTCATCATTTCCTGACAGATTATGTCGTCCTCTATCAGCAGTACGCGCCTTTTTTCTTCGGATATACGGAATGAATTGTTTTCGTTCATAAACGCTTCTCCTTATAACACCTAATCTTTTTATATTTTATCACTTCCTCATCTAAAAGTCAATGATTTTTACAAAAATTAAAAATACATATTATCTTAATTATTTTAATTTAACGGTTTACGCCCGGAAAAGCGGAAAAAAACGGGGAGCCGACCCCGTTTTTTTGTCGGCTCGCGGCGCCACGGTACTTCTTTCTCCCGCATATAAATCCGTTTACGCGGATAACAGTTTTACTTAAAACGGATACTTGACAATCATGCGGATTTCTGCTATAATAACGACAAAACAACGGAGGTATAAAGCATTGGAAAAAGAAAAACTTACATTGACTTATGAATGGGATAAGACCTTTCCGGAAAGCGGCGCCGCGGATCACAGTAAGGTGACCTTCGTCAACCGCTACGGCATAA
>CACZOH010000002.1 GCA_902782785.1 uncultured Ruminococcus sp.
GGAGAAGGAGAGATTCGAACTCTCGCGACGGTTTCCCGCCCTACACCCTTAGCAGGGGCGCCTCTTCACCGGCTTGAGTACTTCTCCATGTGAATTACGTTATTGAAAGTTAGATCTGCGCCGACGCGCGAGTGAAACCTCGCCCGGGGCGCGGTGAGACCGGATCCTCGTCCCGACGGGACCAAATCCCGGATCCTTCTGAATATTTTCACGGTGTGAAAATATTCTGGCGGAGAGAGTGGGATTCGAACCCACGGCTCGCAGAACGAGTCACCGGTTTTCAAGACCGGCTCCTTAAACCACTCGGACATCTCTCCGTTTTGCAGCTCGTAGATTGTATAATACCACAAACCGGGAGAAATGTCAAGTTGTTTTTTAAAATATTTTACGGTATCGGAAAAATTATTTTGCCGTGTCCGCCTCTTTTTCGGCTTTTTGCAGAAGCTCTGTTATTTCCGCGGGAAAATCCTTTTCTTCGTATATTTTATAATAAACTCCGTCTCCGCGGCGTATATACAGCTTCACATAATTGTAATCCGGTATTCCGTAATCCGGATTATCCGCCTCCGAAAACGTGTCGTCAAACAGCGCCGCGGCTTTTCCGGTCAGCTCCGACGGAATGTCTGTTTTGTGTCTTTCCGTTTGCTTATTGTCTCCCGTGCTTTGCAGATGCGCGTATTTATTGAGCAGATCGAAGAAATAAAACTCCGCCGTCACACCCTCGCTTTTTTCGCGCTCTTTCGTCGAATATTCGACGGCGGCGGCGAAAACTGTCGAGCCGCGTTTGTTTTCCTCTATCTCAAGCGCCTTTGCCGCGGGCAGATAATTCGCGGTCAGAAGCTGAGCCTTCGTCTCCGTGTATTTTTTGTCCGGTATCATCCTGCCCGGATTTTTTATCTGATATGCGGCGGCGAGCGCCGAGAATAACAGAAGCGCTGACAGTATTATCGCGTAAATATACGGCTTTTTCATCAATATCCCGTCTTTTTCCTGCTTCTGTTGTATTCGGAGCGCGGATTGACTATTTCGCGCCAGTCAAGATCGCCGTTGTCCAGCGCGCGTATCAGTATCTCCGCCGTGGCTATGTTGGTTGCCACGGGTACGTTGTGGATATCGCACATCCTTATCAGGTTAGCCTCCGTCTCCGACATCGGCTCTCCGTCCGAGGTGTCTCTGAAAAACAGGAGTATATCTATTTCATTGTATGCTATGCGGGAGATTATCTGTTGTTCTCCCCCGTGCGTTCCGGATAACAGACGCTCGATCTTCAATCCCGTTGCGTCCGATATATATTTTCCGGTTATGCTCGTAGCGCATAGATTGTGCTTGCTCAGTATACCGCAGTACGCAATACAGAGCTGTGTCATCAGTTCCTTTTTCTTATCGTGTGCGACGAGTGCTATTTCCATAACCGCAAACCACCTTTCATTGATATATTAGATTTTACACTAAAACGTCTATTTTGTCAATACCTTTTTTCTCTTAACTTTGGATACGCCGTACAGCACGGGTACCGGGCGGCTGTTCGTGTCGCTGCACGTGAGCCTTTGCACCGTGTTGTCAAAAGCCTTTGACGAAATGAATTCCCCTCCGTCCGCAAGCACGCCCTTTTCCTGTGCGAACATAAGCGTCCTGTCGTACGGAATAACTCCTAAAAGCGGCGTTTTTGTCGCGTCTATCATCGAGATTATGCCTGCGCGGCGATCCTCGCTTACCGACACCGCGTCAAAGCAGTTTATCAGGAGTCTGCATTCAAGTCCGCTTTCCCTCAGACTTTCCGCCGTTTTCTCCGCGCCTCTTACAGACGCGGGGTTGTGAGTGGATACGACTATCGCAAGATCGGCGCAGAGACGCGCGGCGGCGAGCGTCGGCGAATCGGCTCCGGGTGTGTCGAGTATCGCGTAATCGTATTTATCGCAAATCGCCTTTAATCTCTCCGCAAACACGGAAGGCTGTACCTCGTCCGTATTTTTGAACGGGGCGGGGAGCAGGAAAAGGCAGGGATTTGACGGAAATTTCACCGTGCAGTCCTCCACGTCCCGTCTGCCCGATACGGCGTCCGATACGTCGAACAGCACCCTGTCCTCACATCCCGTTATGAGATCGAGCGTGCCGAGGTCAAAATCAAGATCGCACAAAAGCGTTCGTTTGCCCGTTTTTGCGAGCTTTGACGCTATATTCGCGGCAGCCGTGGATTTGCCGACGCCGCCCTTGAATGACGTAATAAGTATTATCAAAGCCATATCCGCCTCAATATCTGTCTTTTATGGACTTGCATATCTTATCCGATACTTTGACAGCCGCCGCGTTTTCGTCAAGCAGCGACTTTATCTTTTCCTCCGATACCGACGCGGCGTATTCGTCGGCGAAGTTGAGCGCCGCCGTAAGTCTTACCACGTCGTTCGGCGAGACGTCGTTTCCGTATATCCTGTGACAGTACGTTTCCGCCGTGTCGTTTTCACGTGAGCCGCGGAGCGAGCCGAGATCGGAGAAGTAGTTTATCGCGGCGTTCCTGCCCGCGTCCGTTATCGCCTTGCCCTCCGAAGAAGCCGCGTCGCGCAGTATGAGCATACGCGTTATCTTATCCGCGGCGGCATTCATGATCTCGTCGTCGTGCTCGTCGTTTTGTTCGGCGTCGCCGAAATACGCGTTTTTCTCGTTTATGAACATCACGCGCATATAAGCGGAGGTTATCCTCTCACCGTTGTATTCAGCCGCGAACTCCGTTCTGAACGTGAGAAATATCGCGAGTATCGAGCCCGCCGCGAGAAGTGAGCTTATGAGTATGAGCAGCCATTTCGGCAAAAACCCGCCGTTCTTGCCCAGATGCACCTTGTTTTCCTTGCCCTCGCGCAGACGCTTTATATTCGTGCGGTGCTTCCATACGATGATAAGGCAGACAATAATCATCGGTATTATGACAAGGTTCTGCATACCGATGAATCTTGAAAGCACTATCGGCATAAGGAGCGCGCAGACGACGGAGCCGAGCGAGATGTATTTGGAGAACGCCACGATGACGAAAAACACCGTGAAGCAGATCAGAAACACCTTAGGAGAGCAGATGAGGATGACGGTGGCGAGCGATAAA
>CACZOH010000003.1 GCA_902782785.1 uncultured Ruminococcus sp.
CATCACAACTACGGCTTCTTCTTTTTCTATCACGCTTTTCAGAAGTTTGACCGCTGACGTGACGCTGTAATATCTTCTGTCTGACTCAGCGAGGTCGCTGAACCTGCCGGCTGAGGCGGTGGCGGCGGTGAGGACCACCGCGCCGATGACAGCGCAGACAAGGAACAGCAGAAGCGCCATTGAAACGGACGCGCCTCTGTCCGACCGTATTTTATTTCCGAATGCTTTTTGCAAAACGTTTATCTCCTTCCGAAGTATAGCTTAATTGTGATAAGTATCGATAAAAACCCTATAATACAGAGTAATTATATCAAACGTCTTTTAATTAGTCAAGCGGTTTGAATGCAATACGGCGCGAATTTAAAAAGAAATTACATTCTGTACATAAAAGAAAAAGATTTTATATTATATATAAAGGCCGGCGGGACGTTTTTCCCGCCGGCTTTGCGCTTTTTTTTATTATTTTACCGGTCACACGGCGTTCCGGAAGCCTTTTCCTATGATGTCGCTCGTCGACGAGATGACGACGAAGGCGTTCTTGTCTATCTCCTTTATATGGTTCCTCATCGCCACCGCCTGAGACCTTGTCATGACAGCAAGTATAACGGTTTTATCCTCTTTCGTATACGAGCCCTTGCCCTCCCACACGGTCGCGCCCTTGTGGAGGTTCTCGTTTATATACTTGCAGACCTCGTCGGGGTGTGTCGTGATGATGAAAAAGTATTTGCTGATATTTATGTTCTCTATAACGACGTCTACGACGAGCGCCTTTATGAGAAGACCGACTATGGAATACATACCGGCTTTTGCGCCGTTTACGAAAAATCCGCCCGCGACTATCGCCGCGTCGACGAAGAACAGCGACATACCGATATTCATCGCCGTGTATTTTTTCAGCACCATCGCGATTATATCCGTCCCTCCCGTCGTTCCGCCGAGATTGAAAACTATGGCGGAGCCGACCGCGGGCAGCGCGACCGCGAACACGAGTTCAAGCATCGGATCGTCCGTTATCGGCTTGCTCATCGGGAACAGAAACTCCATAAGCTCGAGCGCGCCCGAAAGCACGAGACTGCAGTAGACCGTTCTTGCGCTGAAATGCCTGCCGAATATTATATATCCGACCACTATCAGCACCGCGTTGATTATAAGCATCACCGTCGCCGGCGAAACCTTGTCCTGCACCGCGCCGATTATCATCGAGATACCGCTCACGCCGCCCATGACGAAGTTGTTCGGGAATTTGAAAAAATAGATCCCGCACGCCATAACGAGCGTAGCGACGGTCATCATGAGATATTCCAATACCGTTTTTTTGATGTTCTTTTCTTTCATATACTACCGTCCGTAAAAAAATCGTTTTATGAGAGTATGCACACTTTCGTATTATATCATCATTGCAAAATCTGTCAAGGGCTTAATTGATAATTTTCATATTTGATAAAAAAACTCTGTAAGTTTTTTATTTGTTGAGCGTATAATTAACGAAGACTGCAGAATACGGAGAATAAAAATGCTGACTGGTGAGGAGAACTATGCCAATTACTTAAATGGGGACAACAACGGTCTTGCGGAGCTTGTCCGTATGTATCGTGACGGTCTTATTATTTACCTTACGGGTATAACGGGAAGTATTCATACAGCTGAAGATTGTTGTGAAGATACATTCTTCAAGTTGATAATTAAAAAGCCTGAATACAACGGTAAAGCTTCATTTAAAACTTGGCTGTATCGCATTGGCAGAAATATTGCCTATGATAAAATGCGCAAAAGAAACAGAATATTATTTACAACGCTTAATGACGCGAGCGATAGCGCAGAGTCAATTTCTCTTGAAGATTCTTATATGAAGACGGAATTTCAAAAAACACTTCACAAGTGTCTTGATCGCCTTGACGTAAAGAAAAGAGAAATAATTTGGCTTACATATTTTGAAAATTTGAGCGCAAAGGATACGGCAATCATTCTCGGTATGACAGAAAAAGCAGTTCATACGTCTTTGACACGAATAAGGACGGAATTGAAAAACATGATGATTTTGGAGGGATATAATGAAAACATATGAACAGACTTACAACGACCTGTTGAAAAGAAAAAGGGTATATGAAACAGCACGCCTTAAAAAATTGAAAAGGTTGTCATTTATCTTTTCTGTGATCGCGACAGTTGCTTTCATTATCGGAGTTTCATTTGCTCTCGGTTTGATAATGCAAAAGCGCGATAATAACAGTATTACGTTTTTTGAATCACCCGAAACATCACAGACACAAAATCCCGTTGTGATTTCAACAAAAGATATCGAAACCACCGAAACACCCGATACTTCAAACTCAAATACGGACGTATTGATTTCTGATGAAACAAACACGACAACCGAAGAATTCTTTGATGATAACACAACTTCCATAGTTTCCGAAACGTCCGATCCTTATTCTCACTCTCAGCCGATCGTATCCGAATTCTCATCCATATATGTAATGTTTCCGTATCACGATCACGGTGAAACTATAGAAATATATCAAAGTTTTCTCGAGGCTGATAAACTCTACTATTACGTTCATATTGACGTTCCCGAAGGGATAGAGTTTTTAAACGAAACTGATTTTTACGGAGAGTATAACGGATATGAGCCGGTTGATTTGAGATATGATTTCAGAGTTTCCGAAGATTTTAAAGAGGGTACGATATACTTTTACGTATCGTTTTTAAGTAATGAATCCGAAATAATTTCCGATTATCAAAGCACAAAATATCAAAATTCTCTCAGCGTTATAAACTATAACGGTTACGATTTCACTATGAGAGATTGTGATTTATCCGACGTATATGATTACGCCGAGCAATTTATTAAACGCGAAAATAGCTTCATGCTTGACGAAAAAAAGAATTATTGCAAAATCTGTCAAGGGTATAATTGATAATTTTATATGTGAAAAAAACTCTGTGAGCTTTTTTCAAGCGTATAATCGGCGAAGACTGCGGGATTCCGGAGAATAAAAACGTTGATCCGAAAAGAAAACCAAGCCGGATACCCGAACGGGTGAAACAACGGTCCCGCGGAGCTTGTCCGTGCGTATCATGACGGTCTTGTGCGTATTTGATTGTGAAAAACCCTGATATATAAAACGCCTGCAAACGGCGTTTTTTTATAATAATCCGAAAAAAAGGCAATAATGACAAAAACGAGATTTGCTTTACCGGAGGCGTAATGGCGGACAACAACCTTAAAAAAGAATGTTTACGGCTTGTAAAACGGCTGAAAAAGGAAAAAAGCGGGCAGATTTACGAAAACGCATATTATATAATCCCGTCGCTGAAAAACGCGGCGGATGCGCTTTCAAAAAACGCGGACGAGCGGTTATGCGATGCGCTTGAGCGGCGGCTCGAGCTGCTCGATTTTCGCGCTGACGAATACGAACTCTGCGCGATCTTACGCAAAAACGGCGCGTCCGACCGCGACGTGCGTCGTCTCCGCGCGTATCTGACGTATATTTACTGCCAACGGCTTTGTGAAGGCAAAGACGTTTTATCCCGTATGAGAGAAGCGGACCGTCTCGATCACGACAGGATAATATCCGAATGCTCTCCGCTTGAAAAGCGTCTTATGACCTATCGCGATTACGCCGGAAGCGACGAAAAAACGAGGGCATTGTACCGCCGCCGTCTCCGCGCTCTTTCAAAAAAGCTGAAAAGGGACGTTTTTGACGTTCTGTCCGATATCCCGTCATATAAATTCACCGAAACGCTTTTATCAGACAGGACACACCGCGCGCTTCATATCCTTTTTCTCGCTTCCTTCGAGCTTTTTTTATGCTCCGTTTTATATCTTCTGACGTCTGATATCGCGGCGGTGCTGTTATGCGCTCTTCCGCTTTACAGGCTTTCCGAGGCCTTCACAGACAGACTTCTTTATCATCTTCTGCCGCCGTATCAGACCGCAAGAGTCAGCGACGAAACACCGCTGCCGCGCTGTCTGATCGTTATAACGGCGCTTCTCGACGACGGTGCGGAAAAGCTTTGCGAGAGGCTTGAGCAGATGTATTTTACCGAGGGCGGAGAGGGTGATCCGTGTTTCGGCATACTCGCCGATTTTTGTGATTTTGACAAGAAACACAAAAGTGACGACGAGGCTCTGGTATCGAAGATATCCGACAGGATCAGGGCGCTGAACGATAAGCATAAAAAGAGATTTTTTCTTTTCGTCCGCGACAGAAAATACTCTTTATCCGAGGGACGTTTTATCGCGCCGGACAGAAAAAGAGGCGCGGTCTGCGAGCTTGTAAGGCAGCTTGAGACCGGCTCCTCCGCGCTCGGAATATACGGCGCGGACGCAGAGCTTCTGCGCGGTATCCCGTATATAATAACGCTTGACAGCGATACTCTGCTTTATCCGGGATCTTCCGCTTCTCTGCTCCGCTGCGCTTCGCATCCGTCTAACAAAGCCGTGACCGATGAAAATAAACGCGTCGTGATCCGGGGTCACGGCATATTCCAGCCGAGGATAAAACCGAAGCTTATAAGCGAGGAAGACACGCTTTTTTCACGCGTTTACTCTTCGGATTCCGGCATCGACACGTATCAGGGATTCGATTTCGACACGGTGAGCGCCGTATATGGCGCGGGCGTTTTCTGCGGCAAGGGGCTTATCGACGTCTCCGCTTTTTACAAATGCTGCGTCGACTTTTATCCGACCGAACGCATACTCTCGCACGACGGGCTTGAGGGCGCGCGTCTCCGCTGCTGCGCGGTGACGGATACCGTTATGTACGAGAGCACGCCGAAGAACGCCCTGTCGTATTTCAAGCGTCTTGACAGATGGATAAGAGGCGATATACAGGCGCTTCCGTTTTTGAAAAAACACGTGAAGAACGACCGGGGCGAAAAGCAGGAAAACGGGATCTCCGGTATAGCCGGATTTTTGCTTTTCAACAACGTCATACACGACGTTACGCCCGTGTTTTCGGTGCTCTCGATACTGTACGGACTGATAGCGGGAAGTCTTCCGCTGCTTTCGTTTTTCGCTCTCGGGTACGTCGTGATACCGCCCGTTCTTTCCGTTCTGTTCTCCCATAAAAACGACGTTAAAAGCGACGGCGTTATCCGGATCGTAATGCAGCTCGGCTTTCTTTTTCACGAGGCTTTGACCTCGCTTTTCGCCGTTTTGAAAGCGTCCGTCCGGGTTTTCACGCACAAACACACTCTCAAATGGGTGACGGCGTCCGCCGCGGACAGAATGAAAAACGGCAAAACAGCGTATTTCAAAGCGTTTCTGCCGTCGCTCACGGCCGGCGTTCTGCTCATGATAACGTCGAACGGGACAGCTGTGCTGACGGGTCTGTTATTTGCCCTGTCGCCTCTGTCGGCGTATCTTTCCGCGTATGCGCCGAAGAAAAAGGCGGATAAAGGAGCCGACCACGCGTTTCTGAGAAGCGTCTCCGCGGACCATCTGAAATACTTTGACGATCTTGTAAACGCGGAGCACAATTACCTTCCGCCCGACAATTATCAGGTCCTCTGCGGTATCGGCGCGGCTCCGAGGACCTCTCCCACTGATATAGGACTTTATCTTCTGTCAGCAGTCGCCGCCGTCGATCTCGGCTTATACAGCGCAGATTCGCTGTACGACAGACTTTATCCGACGCTGAAAACGCTTTGCGTCATACCGAAAAAAGACGGGCTTTTATACAACTGGTACGACACGCGGACGCTCAACATCCTCTCCGATTTCGTATCCTCCGTTGACTGCGGAAATTACTTCTGTTCTCTTCTGACACTCCGTCAGGCGCTGTACGAATATTCGGAAAAAGACGAAAGACTTTACGGACTTATAGAAAAAACGGACGCTTTGATCGCCGAATGCGACCTTTCGCGCCTTTACGACGACTTATCGGGACAGTTTTATATAGGCGATTCGGGCGCCGGGAAATACGATATGTACGAATCTGAAATGCACACGACGGATATCGCCGCCATAGCGTACGGCTTTGCGCCCGCTTCTCATCTCTCTCATCTTTCGCGACCCGTGCTGACAAACAAAGGCGAAAGTGGCGTCGCGTCGTGGTCCGGCACGGCGTTTGAATATTTTATGCCCGCCATGTTTCTGCCGTCTCCTCCCGGGTCGCTTTCAAGACGCGCGCTTGAATTCGCCGCGTCCGAACAAAGAAAAGACGCCGTCTTGTTTGAGGGCGCTATGATACACGGCAAAAGCGAATCCTGCTATTACGGCTTCGATCACGGTATGAATTATCAGTACAAGGCGCACGGGGTAAACTCGCTTTCGCTCTGCGCCGACACAAAGGAACAGGTCGTAAGCCCGTATTCGCTCTTTCTTATGCTCTCATACGACAAAAGCGCCGAAAAGACGCTCAAGGCGCTCAGAGCGCGCGGATGCTGCGGGAAATACGGCTTTTACGAGGCGATAGATCTGACGCGCGACAGAGTGGGCGGCGGTTACGCCGTGATAAAATGCTTTATGTCGCATCACATAGGTATGTCCGTTATATCTATAGCGAACAGAGTTTGCGGCGGCGTTTTTATAAAGCGTTTCTGCCGCGACGCAAAGATAAAAGCGGTGCTCCCGCTTTTGTACGAGAGATTTCCCGACGCGCGCGCCGTATCGTTC
>CACZOH010000004.1 GCA_902782785.1 uncultured Ruminococcus sp.
CGATCCGGCGGACGGCGGCGCAGAACAACGTGACCATGCTGACGTCACTGGATACCGTACGAATGCTGTTGGACGTATTGGAGGAAATGACGCTGAAGATATCCGTTATTGACGCGGAACAACAGGATAAGAACCGGTAAAACAAATTGAGGCGGCAGATCGCAAAAAGAGAGATAGGGCGTGATAAACAGCAAAACGGCAAAAAGCCGGCGGACACAACAGTTCACCGGATTGTTTTCTTAGCGCTGCTTCGAGTCCCGTAAGATATACCTTTAATACGGGTCTCTTCTTGAATTTTGCGAAGCATAAGTGCAAACTTCATTCTATGTGCTTCGCAAAATTCTTCGGTCACCGCTAAAAACAGTCCACCGGACTGTTTTCTTAACGCTGCTTCGAGTCCCGTATATGAAGTGAGCATACGGGACTCTTCTTGGTTTTTGCAAGGCATGAGTGCAGATTTTAAAGTGAGTGCCTTGCAAAAACCTTCGGTCACCGCTAAAAACAGTCCACCGGACTGTTTTCTTAACGCTGCTTCGAGTCCCGTATATGAAGTGAGCATAACGAAAAAAGACACCGTAAAGGTGTCTTTTTTCGTTATGGAGCATACGGGACTCGAACCCGTGACCCCGACACTGCCAGTGTCGTGCGCTCCCAACTGCGCTAATGCCCCGCGGGATGTGTTTTTTTGTTTGCTTGACTATAATACCACATTTTTTATAATATGTCAAGATGTTTTTTCTTGTTTTTTTCATTTTTTTTCGCTATAATAGACCCGTAATCTCACCTTGGGAGTGAAAAATGGGTAAAAAAACTTTGATTTTTCTTATTTTGCCGCTTCTTGTTTTATGCTCGTGCGGCGGCAAAACAAGTCCGGTGGAGCTTTCCGCCGAAGAGATAATAGACGCGGTATACAAAGCGGTCGAAACAAAGGATTTTATGCGTGATTTAAGATCCGGACTTATGACGGAGGCGGTAACTGAAAACAACGAACAGTATTATCTCGGCATAAACGGGATACCGTACGAGGACGGCGCGGCGTCAGAAGCGGTCGTTCAGCCCGTAACTTATTCTTTCTGCGTCATAAAGCTGAAAAGCGGCGTAAAGTACGACGCGGAGCGCATAAAGATAGAAAACAGCGTAAACAAAGCGAAATGGGTCTGCGCCCGTGCGGAAGAGGCTTACGTTATAAGATACGAAAACGTGATAGCCGTCATAATGGGCACAAAAGAATGCTGCGACGGTATTGAAGAAGCGTTTTTATCCGTTCTCAGCGGCAAATGACAGTGAAAACCACTTTCCCGTCGGTTTTATCTATACCGACGGGATATTCTTTTCCTCCGCTTCTCACACGGAAATAAAGTATCCCGAACGCATCGCATATAAGCTCCGCCTCGGACGGCTGCTCGGTGACGTCAGAAATATATTCCTTCGCTTTTTCCGACGCCTCCGCGGCGTTGTATCTTTTCTCACCGTACGTTACGGTCCTGCTTTTGACCAGAGTTTTTCCCGTTTCGTCAAGCGCCGTGAAAGAGCCGCTTGACGAAAATATGAATCTGCCGTTATACCGCTCGCACCTTGTGAGCCTCAGATCCGGCATATCGTTTTCAGCGTACTTCTCCGCTCTGCTCCTGCTTATCCGCGCCTTTTGAGGCGCATCTTTTTTGTTCTCCGGAAGACCGGAGGAAAGCTCCTTTATCAACCGGCTTGCGCTCATGCTCCCGTCCCTTAAAACCGTTTCCATTGCGGTGAGCCTCGTATAAAGCTCCGACAGCATGGCGCGCCCGTCTGCATCCGCGGCATCCTTGCCGTTCTGAATCATATCGCATACGTTTTTTATCCTTATGAGATACGCGCGCAGACCGTCGCTTTCCCTGCCGGGCTCGAAACCGTAAATAAGATCCGCCGCGGCTTTACAGCAATAGCTTATCTCCGACGCGCTGCCGTCGTCGATTTCCGAAACGCACCCTCTCATACCTTCCTTCAATCGCAGAAGCACGCAGTACAGATTTTCCGTCCGCTCCTCCTCCGCGCGCTTCAGATATGCGTTGAGCGCCGCGTCCGCCTGCTTTTCCTTATACGCAAAGCCCGCGCAAACCGCAGAGAGACATATCACGTATGAGATGAGTTTTATTATCCATTCACCCGTTTTCATTATATACCGCCTTTTTTTCGGTTATTTTGCGCAATATTGTTTTTAATATACACATATTTAAAGTTAAAATACATCTTGACAAAGATATATAAATGATTTATAATGATTATAATACGTGAAAAGAAAGGGGGCGGAGATACGGTGAAAAGGCGGGAAAACTCTTTTTTGTCCACCCTGAAACAGCTTGATTTCATACTTATCGCCGCCGTCCTTGCGCTCACGGCTTACGGCATTATCTGCGTCAGCACCGCCACCGCTTACCACGGGACGAACAGAAACGTCATAGTACAGCTTTTCGGCGCCGTCATAGGCTTTGCCGGTATGATAGTCCTGTCGCTTGTCGACTACGACGTTATGCTGAAAAAGCTGTGGATACCGATCTTCATAATAGGTCTCGGACTTCTGACGCTTCCTTTGTTTGACAGCATCCCCGCGATGCTCCGCGGCAATTTCGGGTCGAACAAAAACTGGATCACTCTGCCGATACTGAACGTCGACTTTCAGCCTTCGGAATTCGTAAAGCTCACGTTTATTCTTTCCTTCGGCTATCTGCTCGGAAAGCTCAAGGACGATACGAACAAGCTGAAAAGCGTGCTTCTGATCCTGCTTTTCAGCGGCGCGACGATAGCCTTCGTTTTACTTGAAAAGGACCTCGGCGCCGCGATAGTTTTCGTGATAATATTCATCTCAATGTGGTTCGTTGCGAAAATGAGCCTCTGGTATCTTCTCGGAGGTCTTGCCACGTTTGTGATCGCGGCTCCGTTTTTATGGGGATTTCTTGAGGATTATCAGAAAAAGCGTATCCTCGTCGGCTTTGACCCGTGGTCCGATCCTACGGACAAGGGCTATCAGGTCATACAGACGATACGCGCCATGCAGAACGGCGGATTTTTCGGAATGGGCTACGGCAACGGCACGCTGACGCACGCCGCAGCCAAGTCCGCCTGGCCCGCAAGGGAGACCGATATGATCTTCGGCGTAATAGGCGAGGAATTCGGTTTTATAGGCATAATGATCTACATATTCCTGATCTCCGTCGTGATATTCAGGATACTGAGCATAGCGCGGAGCGCCAGACATGATTACGGCTCATATATCTGCGTGGGCATCGCCGCCGTATTCATTTTCCAGACTATCGAAAACATAGGGATGTGTCTCGGCACGCTGCCCGTCATAGGGCTCACGCTCCCGTTCATCAGCTACGGAGGCTCCTCCATGGTGAGTCTGTATCTGTGTATCGGCGCGGTGATGAGCGTTAGGACGCATAAGCAAAAATACTTTTTTGAAAGGGATCATATATAATGAGAGACGAAACAAAATGCGTAAGATCGGGCTACAAGCCCAAAAACGGAGAACCCGGCGTAATGCCGATAGTTCAGAGTACGACGTACGTGTTCGATACGGCGGAGAAAATAGGAGAGCTGTTCAATTTTCCGAACGAGCATATGTATTCGCGTTTTTCCAACCCGACGGTCGACTGCGTTGAAAAGAAAATTGCCGACCTTGAGGGCGGCGTGGCGGCTATGTGCACCTCGTCAGGTCAGATGGCGAGCCTTATGAGCGTGCTGAACCTCTGCCGCGCGGGCGACAGTATTATTTCCGCGTCGGCGATATACGGCGGCACGATAAACCTCTTTGCTTTCACACTGAAAAAATACGGCATAGAATGCATCTTCGTCGACCAGGACGCTGACGAGGAGGAAATAGATAAGAAATTCAAGGACAACACACGCCTTGTTTTCGGCGAGACGCTTGCAAACCCGGCGCTTTCCGTATTCGATATAGAGAAATTCGCGAACATAGCGCATAAGCACGGCGTTCCGCTCATAATAGACAACACGTTCGCGACGCCCATACTCTGTAAGCCCTTCGATTTCGGCGCGGACGTCGTCGTCCATTCCACGACGAAATATATGGACGGTCACGCTCTTCAGGGCGGCGGCGTTATAGTCGACGGCGGAAAATTCGACTGGAACAACGGCAAATATCCGGAGCTTGTTGAGCCGGACGAGTCGTATCACGGCTTTGTATATACGGAAAAATTCGGTCCCGCCGCCTACATCGGCAAGGCGCGTATGCAGCTTATGCGTGATTTCGGCGCTTATCCCGCCGCAAACTCCGCGTTTCTTCTGAATCTTGGTCTTGAAACGCTTGCGGTGAGAATGGAAAGATACTGCAAAAACGCGATGAAGGTCGCGGAGCATCTGAAAGGTCATCCGATGGTAGAGACCGTGCGTTATCCGGGTCTTCCGGGCGACAGATATCACAAGCTTGCGGAAAAGTATTTAAAGAACGGCTGCTCCGGCGTCATATCGCTTGACGTAAAGGGCGGCCGCGAGCCCGCGGAAAAATTCATGGACGCGCTGAAAATGGCGTGCCGCGAGGTACACGTGGCGGATATACGCACCTGCGTGCTCCATCCCGCCTCGATGACGCACAGACAGCTCACGGACGAACAGCTCGCAGCCGCCGGCATAAACGCCGGCATGGTCCGTCTGTCCGTCGGTCTTGAGCATTACGGCGATATAACGGAAGATCTGGATCAGGCGCTTGAAGCCGCCGCAAAATAATATCGGGAGACTGTAATTGAAAGTTCTTCTTTTGAAAATACGGGAGGCGGCTTTATCCGTTCTGCCCGTGACGCTTATAGTGATAATACTGAATTTTACGCCGCTTATAAATCTGTCCGCCGTTGAGATAACCGTATTTCTCGTGTGCTGCGTCATGCTTACCGTCGGTATAGGTTTGTTCAATCTCGGGGCGGATCTCGCCATGTCGCCGATGGGAGAACACATAGGAAGCGGTCTGTCAAAATCAAGAAAGCCGCTTCTGATACTTCTGATCTGCTTTGCCATGGGCGTTCTGATAACCGTCGCGGAGCCGGATCTGTCCGTTCTTGCGGGTCAGGTGTCGGATATGGTGAAAAGTCCCGTACTGATAGGCGTTGTCGGCGGAGGCGTCGGTCTGTTTCTCGTTATATCCGTGATACGCACGATATATAACAAGCCGCTGCCGCAGATCCTTATGTTTTTATATCTTGCGCTGTTCGCTCTGGCGGCTGTCATGCTGATAAACGACGGCGCGGGCTTTACGGCGCTTGCGTTCGACTCCGGCGGCGTCACGACCGGTCCGATCACGGTGCCCTTCATAATGGCGCTCGGCATAGGCATTGCGTCGACCGCGGGCAAAAGCAAGAGCGCGGAGAACAATTTCGGCTCCATCGCCCTATGCTCCGTCGGTCCCGTGCTCGCCGTAGTCGTCATCGGCATAGTGTCGAAGGGCGGCATAAAATACACGCTGCCGGATTACTCCGTATCGCTTGAAGCGTCAGGACTGCTGAAAACCGCGCTTCAGACCGCGGCGGAGGTAGCGGTTGCGCTTGCGCTCATATCCGTTTTCTTCTTCGTTCTGCAGTTTTTCATACTCAAGCTGCCGAAAAAGAAGCTTTTGCAGATACTGCTCGGGATCGTTTTTACGTTCACGGGGCTCGTCGTTTTCATGATCTCCGTAAAGGTAGGCTTTATGCCCGTGGGCTTCAAAATAGGGACGGAGCTTTCAGACGGCGGTCACACCGCTTTCCTCGTCGTGTTCGGCTTTGTGATAGGCGTCGCGACGGTCCTCGCCGAGCCCGCAGTACACGTACTGAACAAGCAGGTGGAGCAGGTGACGGGCGGTATGGTGAGCAAAAGGGCGATGATGACGGCGCTCTGCATAGGCGTCGGCGTCTCCATAGCTCTTTCGATGATACGCATAATATTCGATTTCAGTATTTTGTACTATCTTATCCCGGGTTACATCCTGTCGCTCGGTCTGTCGCTTTTCGTGCCGGGTATTTACACGTCGATAGCTTTCGACTCCGGCGGCGTTGCGAGCGGACCTCTTACCTCAAGCTTCATCCTGCCGTTTGCGATAGGCGTCTGTGCGTCGGTTCAGGGAGTTGACAAGATACCCGCGGACGCGTTCGGCATCGTCGCCATGGTCGCGATGACGCCGCTCATAACGATACAGCTTCTCGGCTTCCGCGCGGTATTTGCGGAAAGCTTAAGAAGAAAACGCGCCAGAAAAAAGATTTACGGGGCAAGCGACGAACAGATTATAGAATTTATGTAGGTGACATTCATGATTTCTCTTTTGATCTCTTTAGCTGTACTTTGTCTGGGATTCTTTGCCTATGGAAAGGTCACGGAAAAAGTATTCTCGCCGGACGACAGACAGACTCCGGCAATGGCGATAAACGACGGCGTTGACTGCGTTCCGATGAAAATGTGGAAGGCGTTTCTCGTGCAGCTGCTGAACATAGCCGGAACGGGTCCCATTTTCGGCGCACTGATGGGCGCGGTGTTCGGTCCCGTCGTGTTCCTGTGGATAGTGATCGGCTCCATTATGGGAGGCGCGGTACACGATTACATGAGCGGAATGATAAGCTCGCGTCACGGCGGAGCGTCGATAGCGGAGCTGTCCGGCACGTATCTCGGCAAGTTTATAAAATGGGTCATGCGCATTTTCTCCGTCGTGCTTCTCGTTTTGTGCGGTACGGTATTCGTCACAAGCCCGGCGGGACTGCTTGACAAGCTGACTCCGGGCTGGATGAACGGCACGTTCTGGTCAATCGTTATTCTGTTATACTACGTCCTCGCGACGCTTCTGCCTATCGACAAGCTGATAGGACGGCTTTACCCCGTTTTCGGAGTGCTTCTTATTGTAATGGCGGTGACGGTCATAGGCGGAATAATCTTCTCGGGCGGCAAATACACGATACCCGAAATATCGCTGAAAGATCTGCACCCTGAAGGAACTCCGGTCTGGCCGTATATGTTCGTGACGGTCGCGTGCGGCGCGGTATCGGGCTTCCACGCAACGCAGTCTCCGATGATGGCAAAATGCATAAAGACGGAAAAAGCCGGCAGGACCGTATTCTACGGCGCAATGATAGTTGAATCCGTTATCGCTCTCGTATGGGCGGCGGCGGGCGTCGCGTTCTACGGAACGACAGAGCTGTTGAATCAGGCGCTTTCGTCCGGCGCGTCAAACGTCGTTTATGAAATATCAACGGGCGTTCTCGGCACGTTCGGCGGCATACTCGCCGTCGTCGGCGTCGTCGTCTGCCCCATAACGTCGGGCGACACGGCTTTCAGAAGCGCAAGACTGATAATAGCGGAAACATTCAGATCCGACCAGAAGAAGATCAAAAACAGACTTTTGATAACGATCCCGCTGCTCGTTATCGGAGGTTTTCTGACGTGGTTTTCGATGAAAAACAACAACGGTTTCCAGATAATATGGCGTTATTTCTCCTGGAGCAATCAGACGCTTGCGATGATCGCGCTCTGGGTGAGCACGGCGTATCTGCTTGAAAAAGGCAAATACCGTTTCGGTCCGTTCATCACGGCGCTGCCGGCTGCGTTCATGACGGCGGTCAGCGTAACGTATATACTCATGGCAAAAGAAGGATTTCATCTGGCGATGAACGTCGGTTATATCGTCGGCGGCGCGTCCGCGGCATTGGCGTTTTCCGCGTTTATGGTCTTCTTCATAAGAAAACAGGTCGAAAGAAAAAAACTGAGATTACAGAAAACATAAGGTATGGAAAACAAAAAAAACACGGAGGCGCTCTCCGCGCCGGAAGGACTTAAGCTCCTGATAACGATAGTCAACCGCGTAAAATCCGAATATTACGCCGACCTGATACAGAGCAGGGGCGTGAATATGCAGCTGTTCGTTTCGGCTGAGGGCACCGCGGGATCGGAAACGCTTACGCTTATGGGTCTGGGAGACGACAGAAAAAGCGTGATAATGGGCGTTGTACGCGCGTCAAAGGCGCCCGAGATCATGGCGCTTCTGACCGAGAAATTCAAAACCATAAAAAACGGCAAGGGCGTTGCGTTCACCGTACCGCTGACAAGCGTGATAGGCGTTTCGGCGTACAGATTTCTTTCAGACGACAGAGATACACAGAGGTTTTTATGATGGATAACGAATATGAAGTGATTTTCTGCATAGTGAACGAGGGTTTCAGCGACGCGGTCATGGACGCTGCGAGACGCGCGGGAGCGACGGGCGGCACGGTGGTGCGCTCGCGCGGAACGGCGAACGCCGAGGCTGAGAAGCTTTTCGGCATAACCGTGGCTCCGCAGAAGGAAATAGTGATCATGCTCGTTGAAAAAGGGGTGCGGAACGATATTCTCCACGCGCTCTATTCCTCGATAGGTCTCGACACTCCGGGACAGGGCATAGCCTTTTCCCTTCCCGTAGACGCCGCGACGGGCGTTTTCAAAAAGAAAAAGGAAGATCAGACCGAATAAGTTTTTAAAGTCTTATAAAGAGAATACATACCGACGAGCAGAAGAAACGCGCCGAAGCACTTTCGTAAGATCAACGGATCGGCAAAGGACGCCGCGAGCGCGCCCGTAACGCATCCCGAGGCGCCCGCAAACGTCAGAAATGAGATCAGGCGCATATCGGGCTTAAACCTTTTAACGTTGATGAACGAAGCGGGAAACGACGAGGATAAAAACGAAATCAGGTTTATACCCTGCGACTGAAGCTGGGATACGCCGGAAAACGACGACAGCCACATCGTAAGAAGACCGCCGCCGCCCGCTCCCATACCGGATGACAAAGCGGAAAGAAAACAGACGGCGTAACCGATAACCGCGGACGCGCTCATCCGAGAAGCGCCGCCGTACCGGCGAAAACGGAAAGAGCGGAAAACAAAAGCGAAACGTACCGGACCTTTATCTTCCCCAAAAGATAAGCTCCGAGCGCGCCGCCGGCGAGCGCGAACGGGATGTAAGGCAGTGCGGAAAACAAAAGCGTATGATCGTTTATAAAGTAAACGGCGGCGCTGATGACCGCCATCGGCAGAACCGTCAGAGCGACCGAGGCAAAGGCCTGTTTTTCATCCTTTTTACAGATCCTGCGAAGCAGAAAAAGCATTATGACGCCGCCACCCGTGCCTATAAAGCCGTTTATCATTCCGGCGAAAAGCGCGGCTATACCGCAGAGGGCAAGCGTAATTTCGTCTTTCCTTCTGCCGTTCATAAAAAAATTTATCAACATACTTGAATTATCTCTTTATTTTTGTTATAATATAGAATACTCACCGCATATTCTTACCAAAAAAGGAGAATATGCGTATGGATATATTATCGTCGCTTTTGCTCGGAATAATACAGGGCGCGGCGGAATTTCTGCCGATATCGAGCTCGGCGCATCTTGCGCTCTGCCATTCTTTATTCGGTATGGTGCCGCCCGACGGTTATCCCGCCTTTGACGTGATGCTTCACGCCGGGACGCTTTTTGCGGTGATATTCGCGTACAGAAAAGATATGCCCGCGATAATAAAAGGGTATTTTACGTTTCCGTATAAGCTTGTAAAGCATGGATTCAGGCTTGAAAGCCTTGACGCGGGCGAAAGGGCGGCGGTCTTCACCGCTCTGGCGACGGTTCCCGCGGTCATTGCCGCGCTGCTCGGCGCCGCGCGGTTGTCCGACACGCTTTGTCTTTACCCGTCCGCCGTCGGCGCTCTGCTGATCTTAAACGGCGTTATGCTTCTTGTCGCCGACGGATGCGGCGAGGGGAAATATACCGTAACGACTGTCGGTTACCGCCACGCGTTCGCCGCCGGTCTGTTTCAGGCTCTATCGACGGTACCGGGCATATCGCGCTCCGGCGCCACGGTCAC
>CACZOH010000005.1 GCA_902782785.1 uncultured Ruminococcus sp.
AAAACAAGAACAGACCGGGATCACGGTCTGTTCTTTGCGTTCAGGTTCTTGTATTCAGTTTTCTTCCGTTTTCTCTTCCGCGTCTTCGCTTGCGGCGGGCTCCGATGCGGGCTCGGAAGCGGGCTTCAATGCGGCTGCGGGAGCGGTGAAGACGGGAGCGGTTTCCGCCGCCGAAAGCTCTTTTTTAAGCTTTCTTCTCTGATAGCTGTAGAAAAATCCGAAGATGAATATTATGACAGCGGCGAAAAACGCGACGATCGTCCCCGAAAAATACGAGATCGAAACGGCGTTTACGACAGCCTTTATGATATCCGGCGGATTGAACAGATTACCCGACGCGGCGGCCTTCAGGATCGCCGGACCCGCGGACGGGATAAGCACAAGGAACGTAAACGGCAGTATCCCTCCGATTATCGGGAGCACGAGAACAAAGCCGGGATTGTCTTTTCCTATATTCGTCAGCGTGCGCAGTATCGGATAGAACAATAAGAACAGGCAGACCAGTATGAGCGCGCCGTTCACCGCCATTACGCTGAGAGCGAAATCCGGGAGCTTTCCGTTCGCCGCGTCATAGAAAAGCGTCTTGATCCTTGTCTTAAGCTGATCCGTGAGCTCCGCAACGCTCGCGCGGGGCGCTTTGGGATCGAAAATACTTGCCGTATAGACGAAATCAGAGCCGGAGGCGCCGGATATATTAACTCCTTCGCCTGATAAAGCTTTGTTCACAAAGTCGAGTATCATACCGATAAGCGCTTCCTTGAACTGCAGTTTTCCGTTCTCGTCGGCAAACGCGCCGAGAACCGACTTGCACATCTTTCGCACGCCTTCTTTTTCTTCGTCGCCGTAGGAGCGTGCGTGTTCCGAATACTTATCGACTCCGAGAAGAAGCTCCTGTACTTCGTCCGCCGATTCAAGCGCTTTTTCCGTCACGGAGTCAACGGTCGCGTTATCGTCCATTATGGCTTTTATCAGCCCGTCTATCAGGCTGTCTATCTTTGAGCTGTCGCCGCCGAGATCCTCCATAAAGCCCTCAAACGTGTCGCCGTCGTTCGCTTTTATTATTTCTCCGACCTGATTTTTAACGACCTCTTTCGCCGCGGCTGACGCGACGGATGATATGAGTGCCGATATAACGTTTCCCGCGTTGTCTACAAGCTGATCCACCGCGTCGTCTATCAGCGCGTCTGCTCTTTCAAGCTTTCTGTCAAACAGTGCGCCGATGAAAGACGATGAGGAAAACGAGCTTGAAAACGATACGGTGAGCCCGGAGGCGCCGACCGATCTTATGACGTTTTTGAGCATTGAGCTCATATCGGTCTCAGACGACGTGTTTTTTGCCGCTATAGAGCTTTCGACCGCTATGATATCCGCCGCCTGCTCTGCCAGCTCCGGTGTTACCGTAACGCTGAAGCTTGCGCGGAAAAGCGGCAAAAGGAAATAACCGAGGATCGCCGCAACGCATAATACAGATATTATTATATTGCCGATAAAGAGAAATCTTCTACGATCTTGTGTTTTCATCTTCTTCCTTTCCTTTTGGCGGGGAATTTTTTATTTTTTCTTTTTGCACTGCTTGTTTAAGCAGACGAGCTCTTTGTTTTTCTTCTCAAAAAGATTTTTGCCGCAGATCTCACAGATCTTTTCGGTAGGAGTGTTGGAGGTCGAGAAATCGCACTCCGGATAACCGGAGCAGGCGTAGAAACTGCCTTTTTTGGAGAATTTCTTTATTACGGGTTTGCCGCAGACGGGGCAGGGGACCTGTATCCCGCTTTCAATCGGCTTTGTGTTGCGGCACCTCGGGAAGTTCTCGCAAGAATAGAAATCGCCGTATCTGCCGTGGCGTATGACCATTGCGCCGCCGCATTTTTCGCAGATCATATCCGTTTTCTCGGGTTCCGTCTTTTCTTTTTTGACGACAGGCTTTCCGTTTTTGTCCAGCTTTATCGTGTTCTTGCACTTGGGATAATTCGGACACGCGGCAAAATTGCCGTACTTTCCGCTTTTTACTATCATTTCCGCGCCGCATTTATCGCAGATTATTCCCGTCTGCTCAACGAACGCGGTCTTGTTCTTTGATTTGTCCTCGGCTTTGTCAAGGTCCTGCGAAAACTTTTTCCAGAACGCGCCGAGCACCGTTTCCATCTCCGCTTTTCCGTTTGCTATATCGTCAAGCTTGTTTTCCATACCGGCGGTGAAACGGTAATCTATTATGTCGGGGAAATTCTCTTTCATCAGAGCCACGGTCACCTCGCCAAGCTGCGTGGCGAAAAGCGTTTTGCCCTCGCGCTTTACGTAACCGCGCGAAATTATCGTCGTTATCGTCGGCGTGAACGTGCTCGGACGTCCTATGCCCTGTTCCTCAAGGAATTTCATGAGCGACGCCTCGGTGTAGCGCAGAGGCGGCTCCGTGAATTTCTGCTCGTGCTCGAGTTTGTCGAGCGTCAGCCCGTCGCCCTCGGACATCGGCGGGAGTTTTTCCTCTTTTTCCTTCTTCTCGTCAACGCCTTCCTCGTATAAAGCGAGATAGCCCTTGAATCTGGGCGTTGATCCGGACGCGTGGTATTCGTATTCACCCGCGTTTATGACGGCGTTTACCGTGCTGTATACCGCCGCCTCCATCTGACACGCCACGAAGCGCTCCCAGATCAGCTTGTAAAGCTTATACTGATCCGCCGAAAGGTATTTTTTTATCATTTCCGGCGTGTTTTCCGTGTGGGACGGTCTTATTGCCTCGTGCGCGTCCTGCGCCGACGCTTTCGTTCTGAAGTATCTCGGCTTCTGCGGAAGATACTGTTCGCCGTATTCGCGTAATATCAGATCGCGCACAGCCGTGACGGCCTCCGCGGAGATCCTTACGGAGTCCGTACGCATATACGTTATAAGACCCTGTGAGCCGCCGTGCTCGGCGCCGAGATCGACGCCCTCGTAAAGCTCCTGCGCCACCTTCATCGTCCTTGCGGAACGGAAATTCAGCTTGCGCGACGCGTCCTGCAAGAGCGTCGACGTCGTGAACGGAGGCTGAGGCGAACGCGTTTTTGTGCCTTTTTTGACGGAGGTCACGGTAAATTTGTTTTCCTTTGAGCCGTTATATACGGCTTCCGCTTCCTCTTTGTTGTGCAGATCGTCCTTTTCGCCGTTTTTGCCGAAATAGTGGGCGACGAGCGGCTTGTTGTCCGGCGTGAGCAGATACGCGTCTATCTTCCAGTATTCCTCCGGAACGAAGCTCCTTATCTCGTTTTCGCGGTCGACGACGATCCTCGCCGCCACGGACTGAACGCGTCCCGCCGACAGACCGGAGCGTATCGTATGCCACAAAAACGGGCTGAGCTTATAGCCTACTATCCTGTCAAGTATCCGGCGCGTCTGCTGGGAGTTGACAAGGTCCATATTTATCGTGCGCGGGGAAGCCATACCGGCTTTGACTGCGTTTTTCGTTATTTCGTTGAACGTGACGCGGCGTATCTTATCCTCGGGAACGTCTATAACCGATAAAAGATGCCAGGAAATGGCTTCTCCCTCGCGGTCGGGGTCCGTTGCGAGATATACGATGTTCGCCTTTTTCGCGTCGGTTTTAAGATGATTCAGAAGATCGGTTTTTTCTCTGATGTTGACGTATTTCGCGGCGAAGCCGTGTTCTATGTCAACGCCGAGAGAGCTTTTCGGCAGGTCTCTTACGTGACCTATCGAGGCTACGACCTTGTAGCCTTTGCCGAGATAGTTTTCAAGAGCCTTCGTTTTTCCGGGAGACTCGATTATTACAAGATCAGACATACGGTATTCCTGTTTATTTTAATTTTTATTTTTGTGTTATTTTACCGCGTACTTTCCGCCGGGCAGAAGCGTAACGTATCCTTTTATCTCAAGCAGCGTAAGCTTGTAGATAGCGGCTTCCATATCGACGCCCGACGCGGCAAGCTCCTCGGCGGAGGACGCGCCGCCTTTTAAAAGCAGCTCGTAAAGCTTTCGCTCGTCGCCCTGAAGCTCCGAAGCGCGACTGATCTTCGTTTCCGAAAGATCGACGCCGGAGCCGGAGGCGGCTTTTTCAAGTCCTTCGCCGTCGCCGTCTTTTTCGCGGTAATCGCCTATAAAGTACTTTTTTCTCAGTATGCGTTCTATTTTGATTTTGTCGGGGTAGGTAAGCTCATAACCCGACAGTATATCCTCCGCGCCGGTGCAGAGCGCTGCGCCGCGCTTCAGAAGCAGATTGCAGCCCTTGGCGGACGGCGTGTTTATCGGTCCCGGAACGGCGTAAACCGTCCTTCCGAGAGACGCGGCTCTGTCCGCGGTGATGAGGGCTCCGGAGCCTGCGCCCGCCTCGACTATCACGGTCGCGGCGCCGAGAGCGGCGATAAGCCTGTTCCTTACCGGAAAATGCTCCGCCATGGGCTCCTCGCCCGGCGGGTATTCCGAGATCACGGCTCCGTTTTCCAGTATTTTACCGTAAAGATATGAATTTTCGGGCGGATATATGACGTCGCACCCGCAGCCGAGCACCGCGATTGTGAAGCCGCCGCCGTCAAGCGCGCCCATATGGCAGACGCTGTCTATACCGCGCGCCATTCCCGATACGACGATCGCGCCCGCGGCTGCAAGATCGAAACAAAGCCTGTGCGCGTTCATTTTGCCCGTGTCGCTGTTGCGGCGCGTTCCGACGGCGGAGATGAAAAACTCGTTTTCAAAATCGGGGATCACGCCTTTGGCGTATATCACCGTCGGCGGCGCGTCGAGCTGTAAGAACTGTATCGGATATCTTCTGTCGCCGCGGCATATCACCTCTATGCCGAGTTTGGCGCACGTCTCCGCGGTCCTCTCGGCCTTTTCAAGGCTTTTTGCGGAAAGCGGACGTATTTCTTTTGCGGAAAAGCCGAGCGAATAGAGAAGCTCCTTTTCCGCACGGTATACCGCCGACGGCGTGCGCAGATGAGTAAGCAGTCTGCCGGGCGTTTCGTCGTCCTCCGCGTAACGCTGTGAAAGCCAGATGCCGTATAACTGTTCGGAATACGCCATATCAGCCCTCCGTGTAACGCTTGTAAAGTATTACGGAAGCGGCGACCGCGGCGTTCAGCGATTCGCACAAAGGCTCCATTTCTATAAACAAAGCCCCGTCGCACGCAGAGACCGTTTCCTTTGACAGCCCGTGTCCCTCGTTTCCGATGACCACGGCGCACCCGCCAGAAAGATCGGCGGCTTTGAGCGGCACCGCGTCCGTGTGGAGCGCCGCCGCGTAAACGCGGAAGCCTCTTTGCCTGAGCTTTGCTATTACGCTTTCCGTGTCGGTTCCCGTTATGACGTTGTTTTTAAAGACCGCGCCCATTGCCCCGCGCAGGACCTTCTGCGAATATATGTCGGCGCAGCCCGCGGAGAATATGACCGTTCCCGCGCCGAAGGCGCGCGCCGAGCGCAGTACCGCTCCCGCGTTTCCGGGGTCGGACAGACTGTCGCATATTAAGACGAAGCTGCCGTCTTCTATCGTGTGCACACGCTTCGGTATCTCAGCGACGGCGCATATACCGTCAGGGCTCTGCTCGTCCGTGAGTCTGGAAAACACGTCCTCCGACGTGTAAAACAGCTCCGCGCCGCATAAATCAGCCGCCTTTTCCGCCGTTTCTTTATTCTTTTCCACGGCGAAAATATATTTGATTTTTATATCCGACGATACGGCTTCGCCGAGCAGTTTTTTTCCGCAAAGCAGGAAAAGACCGGTCGCATCCCGGTGCTTTTTGTCCTTAAGCTTGCAAATACGGGTTATAAGCTCGTTTTTTCTGCTCGTGATCACCATAAAGGCGGGCTCCTTTTTATGCGTCAATATTCAAAGAAACTGCCGTGCATACGCGCGACAGTTTCGCAGATATTGTCAGCCTCTTGCGGCTTTTGCCTTATCGCAGATCTCAGCGAAGGCGGCCTTGTCGGATACTGCAAGCTCAGATAACATCTTGCGGTTGAGCGTGATGCCGGCGAGCTTCAGACCGTTCATAAGGGTGGAATAATTCATTCCGTTGTTCTTCGCTTCCGCGGAGATCCTTGTGATCCAAAGCCTTCTGAAATCTCTCTTTTTGAGCTTTCTGCCCGTAAAGGCATAGTTGCCGCTTTTTAATACCTGCTGCTTCGCCATTTTGAAGTGCTTGGATTTTGCGCCCCAATAGCCCTTTGCAGCCTTTAATATGTTCTTTCTTCTCTTGCGAGTTGCCAAAGCACCTTTGATTCTTGCCATTTTTCCGCTCCTCCTTAACCGTTTATCATCTTTCTGACGTTTCTTGCGAACGATTCGTCAAGATAGCCCGTCTTGCGAAGGTCTCTCTTGCGCTTTGTCGCCTTAAGTCCGAGCTTGTGACGGCGGTTTGTATGATTGATCTTTACCTTGCCGGTACCGGTAAGGCTGAATCTTTTAGCTGACGCCTTATGCGTTTTGATCTTTCCCATTTTCTGTCTCCTCATTATTATTGTTTTCTTTTTTCTGTTTCGGCTCCGCTTTGGCCTTTTTCTGATCGGGCTTGTTCGGAGATATAAGGACGGAAATATTTCTTCCTTCCTCCGCCGGCGGCTTGTCACAGCCTCCGAATTCGGCGCACCCGGCGGTGAACCGCTCAAGGACCTCGTATCCGCGGCTCTTATGCTGGATCTGGCGACCCTTGAATTTGACGACGACGCGCACCTTGTCTCCGCCTTTTAAGAAATTAACGGCGTGATTGAGCTTTGTGTTGAAATCGTTGTCTCCTATAACTATGGACAACTGGATCTGCTTGGTCTCCGCGGTCTGCTGTTTTTTGCGGGACTCTTTTTCTTTCTTTATCTTGTCAAAGCGGAATTTACCGTAATCCATTATGCGGCATACGGGCGGCTCCGCCTGCGGAGCGATAAGAACGAGATCCAGATTTCTGTCGTATGCAAGCTCCTTCGCCTGCTCCGACGAAACGATACCCAGCGGCTTTCCGTCCTCGTCTATAAGACGGACGCTCGGCAG
>CACZOH010000006.1 GCA_902782785.1 uncultured Ruminococcus sp.
CAGTTATAATTGTTACACACGATCCGGACGTTGCTTCAGCGTGCAGCAGAACGATCATGATAGAAGACGGACGTATCGTTCGATAATACTGCGTCAGATATATAATAAAACAATACAAATCCGAATCTTATGCCGAATGGCGAAGGGTTTGGATTTGTTGTTGGTTTCGACTGTCCTAATTTCGATTTAAAATTCTACGTTCAACCATCGGTTTAGTCGTGCAAGAAAAACAAGTTATTGATTTTTCTCAAAGGTATGGTATAATATAATTACAAAGGCGCTTTTGAATATATTTTCGGAGGATTTTTATGAATATCGGAGAAAAAATCAAAAAACTGCGAAAGAAAAACGGGATGACGCAGGAGCAGTTGGCTGACCGTCTGCGCATTTCGTATCAGGCTGTCAGCAAGTGGGAGACTGGTGCGGCGTGTCCCGATCTGAGTCTTATTGCGCCGCTTACGAAGATACTGCACGTTACCGCGGGCGAGTGCGGCGATTTGCGCCGAAATAAGTAAATTTATGAAAAAGGAAACAAAAAAGACACTTTTATACGACATAATTTCCGCCGCGGCGATACTATTATTCTGCGCGTCTTTTCTGTTCAATATAGGGTGGTACAGATTGTTTTTGGGCTTTTTTATCGCCTTAATGCTTTGCGTTTTTATGTTTTTGGGATGTCATTACATTTCAAAGACGGAAAACGTGAAAAAAGCAAAACGTCTGAGTATTGTCTCATATATAACATTCATTTCGGCGCAGATAATAATGCCGGATTGTAACGACGAGCAGGAATATTTGTTTTTCGGACTGTTAAGACGTACCGAGGAAAGCGCGATTTTCTTTGTTTTGACCGGGCTTTCCGTTGCTCTTTTCATCGTAAACGTTATTGTTATTATCATTCAACTCGCGACGTATAAAAGATTCAGAGCGAATATAAAGATGTTGAAACCGCAGACAAAAACGTAAAACAGGCAAACGGAGCGTTTGAGTACCGCATAATTTATAAACGGATATTTTTGTTCCGGTTTAAAAGTGCGCGTTTTCTGTCAAGACATACGGACGGTCACGTGATATAATATTATCACAAACAGACGGATCGGATGTTTGAAAAACTGAATACGGAGGTATCAAGCGTATGGAAAACAGCGAGCTTGTTACAAAAGCGTTGCGGTATATACGCGCAGAGACGGAAAACAGCGGGCTTACTATAGAGGATATTGCGGAACACGCGGGTTTTTCAACGGATTATTTCAACAGAATATTCCTTGCCCATACGGGCTTCAACGTGATGGAGTATTTGCGTTCCCGCAGACTGATAAACGCGGCGATGCAGCTTCGTACAACGAACGAAAAAGTGCTTGACATCGCCCTGCAGAACGGTTATGAAACGCACGAAAGCTTTTCCCGGGCGTTTAAAAAGCAATACGGCGTTTCTCCTACTGAATACAGAAAAAAGAACATTAAAAACTGGACGAGCTTCAGAGAGTTTTGCGACGTTACGGTCTTAAAACGGATGACGCACGAATTCAAAAGCTTGAGTTCTGCTGACGTAGACGAGGTCGTCCTTTGGCTGCTCGAAAAGGATGCGATAAAATACGGCTGCGCGGCAACAGCTCTTTTCAAATTCGGCGGTTCGTTGCTTTACATCGGAGACGATTTCCATGACGGACTCGTACGGGTGACGGAACGGCGGGACGGCTTTGATTGCGCAGTTTTCTGTGACGACGAGAAAAAAACCGCGGAATATTTAAAGACGTTTGCAGACGACCGCTTTCACGTTGTTTTGTATACCTTGGACGACGATGAAACAATCACGGAAAAATCAGCCCGGCACGGTATAGAGGTAACGTCGATCGACCGCATAAATGAGTACGTATACTGCGGCGAGCCTTTTGACGCTAAAGCGCCGGACGGGATATTTATGCGCGAGCTGAAATATGAGGACGCGTATCTGCTTGACCGTTTCAAAGCAAAGAGAAATAAAAAACTGCCCGTACCTATAACAGACGGATGCAAAGCGAGCATGTATCTGAGAGAGGTCGTCGGAGCGGAGAATATTGAAATGTTTTGCTTCGGGATCTTCAATAATGACGAAATGATAGGCTTTTCCACAACGCATCTTCAGCAAGCGTACGGCTTTTGCTTGAATCATGCCGCTCAGACCTTCTTTCTCGACGGCTGTGAAAACGAAAGTCTTTACGAATACGCGTTCAAATACGTGACCGACTGGGGACTTGAAAAAGGAGCGCTTCCGCTTGACGCATCACATAGCGGATGTGCGCCCGAATACCGTTTCGGAAATTTTGAACCCGATGATTTCGGATACGAGCTTTCCATATGCCGGTGCGGGTTGAAATATCGGCTAAAATAAGAGCAATCGCGGAAAAGAAAGGAAAAACGACATGTTCGGATATCTGGCTGTTAAGGCGTATGATACAGCGAAAAATCCGCGCTTTATCGTACCGCCGCGAAAAAAGCTCTTGCTGTTTTTGTGCTTGATGTTTTTTGTATGGACGGCTTTGCTTTCGCTCACGGTCACGTACGCCTTCGCGATAATCATTACGGCG
>CACZOH010000007.1 GCA_902782785.1 uncultured Ruminococcus sp.
GTTTATGTCGAGAGCGGCGGTGTTTAAGATGTACGCGTCGTCGTCGGATTCATCGTCGTCAAGCTCGAACGTCCCCGTATCGAGCTCCACGTCGTCCGCCTTCGCCTTTATCTTGTCCTCTATCTCCTTCATCATATCCTTGTGCTCCTCAAGGTACTTCCTCGCGTTGTCGCGCCCCTGCGCGATACGCTCGCCGTTGTAGGAGAAGAACGAGCCGCTTTTCTCTATAATGTCGAGATCCACGCCTATATCGAGCACCTCGCCCGCTTTTGATATGCCCTTGCCGTATATGATCTCAAATTCAGCCTGTTTGAACGGCGGAGCCACCTTGTTTTTGACGACCTTGCAGCGCGTCTTGTTGCCGACCATCTCGCCGGAGTTCTTGAGCTGCTCCGTCTTTCTTACGTCTATTCTTACCGACGAATAGAATTTCAGAGCGCGTCCGCCCGGAGTGGTCTCGGGATTTCCGTACATAACGCCGACCTTCTCACGGAGCTGGTTGATGAAAACGACTATGCTGTTCGTCTTTGAGACGGTGCCGGAGAGCTTGCGGAGCGCCTGCGACATAAGTCTCGCCTGAAGACCTACGTGCGACGCGCCCATTTCCCCGTCTATCTCCGCCTGCGGAACGAGCGCGGCGACGGAGTCTATGACGACTATGTCGATCGCTCCCGAGCGGAGGAGAGCCTCCGTTATTTCAAGCGCCTGCTCTCCGCTGTCCGGCTGAGAGACGAGGAGCGAATCTATATCGACGCCTAAATTGCGCGCGTATATCGGGTCGAGCGCGTGCTCCGCGTCGATGAACGCGGCGGTACCGCCGAGCTTCTGCGCCTCCGCCACCATATGGAGCGCGACCGTGGTCTTACCGGAGGATTCCGGACCGAATATCTCAACTATCCTTCCTCTCGGAACGCCGCCGATGCCGAGCGCGAGGTCGAGCGTCAGCGAGCCCGTCGGTATCGCCTGCACCTTCATCTGCGTGTTTGCGCCGAGCTTCATAACGGCGCCCTTGCCGAATTTCTTTTCTATGCCCGAGATAGACGTTGCAAGCGCTTTTTTCTTATCCTCCGCCGAATTCGGGACCTCCTGCTCCGGCGCCTTTTTTACTTTTGCCATTCTTTATGTCCTTGCCTTTCATATAATTTTCATATCCGTCAAACGAACTTTTGTTCGTTTTTCTTCATTATACACCATGAACCGGAAAAAATCAAGGGGTTTTTAAAAAAATTCAAAAAATGCGAACAAATGTTTCACACCGTGACCCGGGACAAACGGTCGCGGGCGTTTTTTCAAGCGCGTTCAGCCGTTTTAAAAACCTTTGATCTCAGATTTTTAACTTTTCCTTCTCTTTTGCCAGATATTCAAGCTGTTCTCCCATTCTTTTCAGCTCTCCCGCCACGCGGCGGCGTCCGACGTCGGTCCTGTACCAGCCCTCTCTCGTTATATCCCTTCCGGGTACGGCGACGACGCTTATATCGGCGTCGGGGAAAACGTTCTGATAATACGTATACGCGCGTCTTGCGTGGAAAGCCTTGCAGACGAGTATCGCGCAGCGCACCTTTATCCCGCGTTCTTCAAGCAGATTTTTTGAAAACAAGGCGTTCTGATAAGTAAACTCCGCTTCACGCTCACAGACGACCGCGTCCTCGGGGACGCCGTTCATCCTGAGCACAACGCGGTAAAAGTCCGCCTCCGTTTCGTGCTCGCCGCCGTAGATTTCGATCTTGCGAGTCGGGCGTTTGAAATGCCCGAGCTCCTTTCCGTATTTGCCGGACGCGACGAGAAGAGGCGCGTAGCCCGCCTTGTAAAGCTCCGCGCCCTTTTCGGGAAGCGCGGGATCGGAGCCGCCGGGCAGGAATATCACGTCCGATATACGCGGTTTTGAGCTTATGAATATAAAATCCGTTACGTCTTTTATGAAATCCATTATTTTCTCTTCTTTCTTTTTTCAGCCGCGTCCTTTTCGCGGATATATGATATCTCGCCGTCGTTTATCTCTCTTTCGCGGTCCGTGTATCTCACGCTCTCGTAAAGCTCGAACAAAAGCTCGTCGCGCTCGCTTGACGACAGCTTTTCGCCGACCTGACGCGCGGTATCGGATGCGGCTATACGCGCGCCGTCCGATATCCCCGCGCTCACTTTTTCGGCGTACAGGAACCTTATCCTTTCCCGGTTTTCACGCAGGGCGCTCCATTTGATCCGCGCGGCTGCATCTTTTTTCTCTCTTGATATACCGCTATCCTCCGCAAGGTCGTATTCCGTATCCTCACCGCCGAAAAACGCGGCTTTCGGCTTCATATTAAGGATCTGCCTTATCTTCTCGTCAAACGCGCGCCACACGGCTCTCAGTTTTTTTCTGAATTTTGATTCTTTGCGCTCTTTTTGCTCTCTGAAATACTTTTTATACAGCTTGACGAGCGTTTTTATGAAAAAGAACAGGACCGGGACGTAAACCGCGTACGCGGCGATAACGATCTGATTCAACCCCGGCTTGCCGTACGATATTATGACCGTGACCGCAAGCGCGATCATCGCCGTGCCGAGAAGACAGAGCCGTAAAAACAGCGGATCTCTGACCGCTCTTTTTATTTTTTCACGCATTTGATCACCTGCCCGTCATATACACCGTTACGCTGTTGTTTCTTCTCTTGTACGCTTTTATCTGCTCGCCGTATTCCGGGAGCATGGACGGCGTTATTATAAACACGTCCGCGTCGCGTATTTCCGGCAGAAGCCTTGACAGAAGCGCGGAAAACGACATTCCGCATTCGTACAGCCTCGCCGCCGCCATTTCCTTAAGCAGCTCTTCAAGCGCGCCGGAGCCGGAGACGGGCGGAAAACTGATGAACGCGCCCTTTTCACCGCCGCAGTTTGCGGCAAAGCCCGCGCGATACCCGCTTTTCAGCGCGGATCTGACAAGCGACGCGGAATATGAGAGCGCGTTTTCCATAACCGCCTCAAACCTCTTTACCGGTATGGATTCCTGCGGCTGCTGTAGATTGAGAAACACCATGAACACCCTGCCGGAGCAGAAATCCCGCTCGTTCACCTTTATCCTGCTTCCTCCGGTGCGCGCCGTTGCCTTGAAGTTTATCGAATTGAACGGGTCGCCCGGCGCCATATCGCGTATGCCCGAGACGTTGAAGGGGTCCGTCAGTATGCGCCTCGCCGACTTTACGTCGCCCGTGAGCATATTCCGGGGCGACGTTTCCGTCCTCAGATTTACGAAGCGCGGATAAACGTACAGCTTTGCGTGAGATTCAAAATATACGGGCTCTCCGGCGACCGTCACGGACGCGGAGCCGAGCTCGTAAACGCCGCGCTTTTTTGCGTTGAAGCGGCGTTTTCTCACAACCGTTTTTTTCGGCGGAAGATTGAAGCGGCTTATGAAATACTGCATATCTCCGTCGCGCTGACCGGTGTAGCCGCGCAAGGCTAACTCGCCGTAAATATACGCTTCGACGTCGACGAGAAGAAGCGGGAGAAACGTGGGATTGGTTATTTTTTCGTAAAGCTCCGAATCCTCGCCCTCAAACACGCCCGCGGCGGCAAAATATCTCTCGTATCTGATGCGGCTTATCTGCCAGCGCCTGAGCGCCCTCACGCCTTTTACGGCGAAGACGATCAGGATGATGATCACGGCAAGAGACGAAAGGACGGCGACCAAAGACGTTATCAGCTTGTCCGACGCAGAAAAAACGGCGTCGCTTATCCGGTCAAAAAAGCCGGAGGTCTGTTCGCTCATAGTTTATACCGGGAAAGATTTTCGGTAGGCGCGGTAACGGCGCCGATAACGTCCGCCACCGCTTTTTCAGCCGCTCCCGCCTTGAGAGACGACGCGGCGTTCAGAACAAGTCTGTGCGACAGCACGTTTACGGCGCACCGCTTTATATCGTCCGGCAGAAGATAATCGCGCCCGTCCATTGCGGCAAAGCATTTTGAAACCTGAAGCAAAGCCAGGGCCGCGCGCGGACTTGCGCCGAGCTCAACGCCCTCCGCGCGTCTCGTCGCCTCGCATACCGTGACGATATACGAGAAAACGTCGTCGGCGACGTAAACGGAGTCAAGCTCGGCCGAAGCCTCCGATATCTCGTACGCGGAGGCGACTGCCGGGACCTCCGGCGCTTCTTTTGTCTTGTCGTATTTTTTAAGTATCTGTACGGTCTGAGCGTGCGTCGGAAGACCTGTTGACAGCGATATCAAAAATCTGTCGAGCTCCGCCTCCGGCAGCTCGTAAACGCCCGCCGCCTCTATCGGGTTCTGCGTGGCTATCACCATAAACGGAGAGGGGAGCGCGTGTCTTTCGCCGTCCACAGTCACCTGCTTTTCCGCCATACATTCAAGCATGCCCGCCTGCGTTTTCGGCGTGGCGCGGTTTATCTCGTCCGCCATCACGACGTTTGAAAAAACGGGGCCGGGCAGAAATTCAAACTCCTGCTTTTTGAGGTTGAAGTACCGTATGCCCGTAATGTCGGACGGCATAAGGTCCGGGGTGAACTGTATGCGCGAAAACGACAGGGACAAAGACGCCGCAAACGATTTTGTAAGGAGAGTTTTGCCCGTGCCCGGCACGTCCGTTATTATGACGTGACCGCCGCAGAGAAGCGCCGCGGTGAGATACCCCACCGCTTCATCCCTTCCGACCACGGCGCGGGATACGTTATCTTTCAGTTTTTCGTATAATGCTTTTATTTTCTCCATATCATATACCTTTCATTGTTCGCGGAAAAACCCGGACGTGCCCGTACTGCGGCTCTTGATCCTCAATCCTTATCGTAAAAGCCCTGCGCCGTGAATATCTTTTCGTACTCCCGGAGCCTCGCCTCGCGCGCTTTATAATCCGGGATGTATTTTCCGACAAGCGCGTAAAAATCGGCGTTGTGATTTTTATATACTATATGGCAAAGCTCGTGTACGGTGACGTAATCTATACACTCCTCGTCCGTCATCATAAGCATATAAGCGTAATTTATCCTGTTTCCTCCCTTGCCGCCGCAGCTTCCCCAGCGCGTTTTCGCGCCCGTTATCTTCGGCGCCGGCGGCGCGGGCAGCTTCATCACGGCAGCCCACAGGGACGTCTTTTTCTCCATGTATTTTTTGCCGGAGGATTTGAAAAAATACGAGAGCGCTTCTCTTTTCTGCGGCTCCGTCAAACCCGCCGGGACGACGAACTTTTCACCGTCAAAGCCTACCTTTTTCTCCTCCGTCTCACACACAGGCAGTTTTTTGCCGTAGTAATACACAAAGTCGAGACCCGTGCGCTCCGCGCGCTCTCCGCTTTTCTTTTCTATCCAGCCCTTATGCGCGGAAATAAACTCCTCTATCTTTGCGCGGCTCATCCCTCTCGGCGCGCGCACGGTCAGACTGCCGTCTCTGTTTATCTGCAGGCTTACCGTTTTTCTGTCGGAGTATATCACGGTATGGTTCATTTGTTTTCCTTGCCGTCTTTGATCTCCTGAAGCTCGGCGAGAAACGTTTCAACGTCGCGGAATTCACGGTATACGGACGCAAATCTCACGTACGCTATATCGTCTATCTCCTTGAGCCGCTCCATTA
>CACZOH010000008.1 GCA_902782785.1 uncultured Ruminococcus sp.
ATTTATTTCCTTATTTTAAAAGCATCGACACAAATCTTTTTGTGAACGTGCGCTCCGATACGGAGGTGACGACCTCCGCGTTATAGCTTTCTATCTTCGGCATGGCTTCATACGTTCTGCCTTCCTGATAGAAGATGACCTGTCCGTACGTTTCGTTGTCCTCGGTGCAGACAAAGCAGTGGCATTTTACGGATGACGTTACGTAATCGTCCCACGCGGCGGCGGCAAGCGCTACGGCGTCCGGAAGATCGACCATATGTACTCCGCGCGTATCGTAGTTGAACTGCAGTATCACTTTCGTCGCCTGCTCCAGGAATTTGCCCGCTTCATTGCCTTTTGACAGAGCCAAAAGCTCCGCCTCGTCAAGTCCTATCTCACCGACGCACATATCAAAACCGATTATCGTCGTCGGCACTCCGAGGTCGAGCAACACTTTATACGCGTCCGCGTCTATGAACACGTTGAATTCCGCGACCGGCGTCGCGTTGCCGGGACCGAAGCCGGGCGTTCCCATAGTCCATATATGCTTGACGTGACTCATCACTTCTCTGTCCGTCATTATCGCAACGGCGATATTCGTCGCGGGACCGAGTACAACGAGCTCTATCTCGTCGGGATATTCGGCGACCTTTTCAAGTATGAAATCGACCGCTCTTTTGCTCTCAGGCGTTTTCTTCGGGTGGATTATCCCTCTGTCGCCCATACCGTCCTTGCCGTGAACGGATATAGTGTCCTTTCTCGCCTTTATGAGCGGACGCGCCGCGCCCATATAAACGGGGGCGTCGCAGCCGCACGCTTCAAGCGTCATAAGAGCGTTGTCCGCCGCCTGTCTTACGTTCACGTTTCCCGCGACGACGGTTACGCCCAGAATATCAATATCAGGCGAGAACGCCGCGATCATCAAAGCGGCGGCGTCGTCCGACGCTGTATCGGTATCGATTATAAACTTCCTCATATGAAACCTCCTATATTATAACAAGTCTGTTTTCCGTTTTCTGATCTATCCTCTGATGCGAGGACAGATATTCGTCAAGTATCTCTCTGCACGACGTTGCGACTATCCTTGAATTGTGAATCTTTGTAAGCTCCTCTATCGGAACACCGAAGCCGATTTCCGTATTCAGATAATGGAATCTCTGCAAACCTACGGTATATTCACGTGTGTCCTCTACGGGCATACCGTTAAAACTGAACGTAATGAACTCATGCTGTTCTCTTGAATATATTACCTGCAAGCCTGTTGAAAGCTGATAGAATTCGCAGTGCGCGCCCTGCCACACCTCGTCGCGGAGCATATACTTTATCATCTTTTTGAGCTGTGCGCCCGTTATCGTAAGCATATAAATCTCGTCGTCATACGGGAAAGCCTCGCAGAGGTCGGAATACATAAGTATCGGTCCGAGCTCCTCACAGCGGATGCTCCCGGAGCCGAGCAGCATAATATCGACGTTAAGGCTCTTTTTAAGAACGTCCGCAAACAGATCGCCGAGCTCCGTCTCGCGTATCCTTGACGGATGGGTGAGCTTTTTGTTGAATCTCGTCACGACTCTGCTGTATTTTTCGTCGGTCTTCGATTTATACTGAAGTATCAGTCCCTCAAGCTCCTCGTCACGCGGACAGTTATCCGAATTTATCGGTATGCACTGCCATTTATAGCTCGCCACGCTGTTTGTGTCCGTATCTATCATGAGATCGAACCTGCCGATCTGGTCCGTTCCGACGCCCGCCTGAACTATCAGTATGTTGTTCACGTACGTGGGCTTGTCCAGAAGCGTGTGGGAGTGACCGCCGATTATAACGTCGACGCCCCACGCGGGATCGAGCATCGCGGCGAGCTTCTGATCCTCCTCGTAGCCTATATGCGTCAGAAGCACCGTGAAATCTATGTCTATGGCGTTATACGTATTGCAGATCTTTCCTATCTCCGCCGCGGCTTCCTCGACGTTTACGAACGTACCGACTATTCCGTCGTTTTTGGTCTGCGCGAGCACCTCCTCCGTCAGGATACCGATGAACAGTATTTTCATACCGTCCACCTCTATTATCGTATACGGCTTGAAAAGGCGCGCGTGGTTGGTTTTTATATACAGATTTGCGTTTATTATCGGGAATTTTGCGCATTTTTCAAGGAACAAAAGATGAGACACGCCGTAATCCGTCTCGTGATTTCCGATCGTCACCACGTCGGGAGACAGCATATTCATTATCTCTATCGTCGATATGCCCTGGTATTCCGAGTCTATGACGGAGCCGCGGAACATATCGCCCGCTATGCAGTAAAGCGTGTTCGGTTCCTCCTCGCGCACCTTATTGATATACCCCGAAAGATATGATACGCCTCCTATAAGCTTGCTGTCGTTTTCCTCGGAAAGAAAATCTCCGTGCATATCGTTTGAATGAAGCAAAACGAGTTTCTTATAGTTCGCCATTTTACACCTCCTGTTATTATATTTATATTTTACCTTAAAAATATGTATTTTTCAACATCACAAGTGACTATATAAAAGTAAATGCCCCGACCCGAAGAAAAGGAAGGGGCAAAGCTCAGCCGAGCGCGATATCGAGCACCATCATCAAAGCAAAACCGATGATGACGCCCGCCTCCGCCGCTTTTTTGTTTCCCTCAAACGCCTCGGGTATCAGCTCTGCGCAGACGACTGCGATCATTGCGCCGGCGGAAAACGACATTGCGAGCGGCAAAAGCGAACGCGCGGCGACAGCGAAAAGCGCGCCCGAAACTCCGGCGACAGGCTCAACTATACCGGACGCCTGACCGATAAAAAAGCTTTTTGCGCGGCTTTTGCCAGATAAATACATCGGCATTGAAACGCATAGCCCCTCGGGAAAGTTCTGTAAACCTATCCCGACCGCGAGCATTATCGCGGCGGTCAGCGGCGTACCGAGCGGAACGGAGCCGAAAGCGACGCCTATCGCAAGCCCTTCGGGTATGTTATGCATAGTCACCGCGGCGGTAAAAAGCGCGGTGCGCTTGAATTTTTCGTCTTTTGATCCGAATCTGCCCGCTTTCGACATCAAAAGATCGGACAGCATAACGAACGCCCCGCCTGAAATGAATCCCGAGGCGTTGACGAGCCAGACGTTGTATGAAAGACTTTCCGAGATATCTATCGACGGGGACAGAAGCGACCAGAACGACGCCGCTATCATGACCCCCGCGGCAAATCCGAGCATAGAATCCATAAAAGTGCGGTTTACCTTTTTAAAGAAAAAAACGAGCGACGCGCCCGCGGCGGTCACCGCGTACGTAAAAAGCGTTGCTGTAAGCCCCTGGATCACGGGGTGCAGACGCATGAAATAATCCATTTTATAATTCTCTCTCCCGTTATTTGAACTACGTTATATAATATGACGGGTCGGCGGAGGGTGATAAACGGAGGATGAACAAATAAGGATACCATGTTGTGAAGCAAGAACGTTTAAGGCAAAAAATCGGACCGTAAAGGCCGCGAATAAATAAAACGTGAATGTTTTGAAGCATACTCTCAAAAAAAGCCGTTTACACCTTATAGTGCTAATAATCGACGATACTATCAATATTTTTCGCGTGAGTGCTTAATTCTGTGCTTATTTATCGGATTATTTCAAATAAATTTTAGCACTCTTTATGTTTTAGTGCCAGATTTTACAATTTTGAAATACATTTGTGTTGCGTACTTAACATTTGCGGTGTATCATATAGTCAAACAAAAGGGAAGAAAATTCCCGAAAAAACAGGAGGTATTTATTATGTACGGAATCACAACATATAAGAAAAACGGATATGACCCCTTCAAGGAGTTCAAGGCGCTTCAGAAATCATTCTTCAACGATGAAGCACAAGTCGGCATAAAGACCGATATAAGAGACACGGGCGACACCTACGTCATAGACGCGGAGCTTCCGGGTTACACGAAAGAGGAGATAAACGTTGACGTCAAGGACGATATACTGACTATCTCCGCAGAAAAGCACACCGAAAACAACGAAGAGGAAAAGAACGGCTACATCAGACGCGAGCGCTACTACGGCTCGGTATCGAGAAGCTTCAACATCTCTGAGGTCGAAGCCTCCGCTATAACCGCAAAGCATGAAAACGGCGTTCTGACGCTCACTCTCCCGAAGAAAAAGGAAGAGATCCCGCAGAGCCGCAAGATCGAAATCAACTGAAAAGCATAAAAAAGCGCCCCGCAGCCGCGGGGCGTTTTTTTTGTTTCTTATTCTTTCTTTTCGGGGATATTAACTTCAACTGGAGTGCCGGCAAGCTTGCCTCCGAGCATTCCGAGCAGCAGGGTCTTCAGATCTATGCCCATTCCCTCCGTGATACCGTTTGTTATCTGCGTGGTGGAATTGACTATATCTGAGACGAGCTTTGCGCTGTTTCCTTCTCCGTACATAGTGATCCGGTCGACTTTGGAGAGCGGCTCCGCTACGTTCTTCGCGATCTCCGGCAGGGCGTTCATCACCATTTCGATAACAGCCGCCTCGCCGTATTTCTTCATAGCCTCCGCTTTTTTGTCGATACCCTCGGCTTCCGCGAGCGCCTTAGCCTGTATAGCCGCCGCCTCTGCCTCGCCGACCTGACGGATACCCTCGGCTCTCTTCTCCGCCTCGTACAGCTCCGCTTCCGCCGCTACCTTTTTGGCTTCCGCTTCTCTCTGTACCTCTATGAGCTTTGCCTCTGCTTCAAGCTGACGCTGGACCTTGAGCGCCGCGGCTCTCTGCTCCTGCGCGTACTTTTCGGCTTCCGCTCTCTTCTCAGCCTGATATTTATCCGCGTCGGCTTTCTTTCTTACCTCCGCGTCAAGCTGTCTCTGTTTTACCTCCGCTTCCTTTTCGGCGCGGAGTATTTCTTTTTCCTGTGCGGCTATGGCTACGTCAGCCTC
>CACZOH010000009.1 GCA_902782785.1 uncultured Ruminococcus sp.
AGCCTTATCGGTCGCCTCGGCGGTCGTCTGTTCGGGCTCCGTGGTCTTTTCGGTCTCGGTCTGTTTCTGCGTTTCGGGCTCGGTCTCAACTACCTCCTCGGCTTCCTTTACGGAAACGCTCTTGATGTAGAATACCTGCTCGTCGCCGGTTATTGACGGGTCAATGCGGAGCGATCTGATCTCGCTGCCCCAGTTGCCGTTATCGTCCTCGGTCATATCTATTTCGAGATCCGTAAAGTCGTCGGCGGGATCCATATAATACTGCAGGTGGTTCGCGCCTATATCGGTCGCGCCTTTTGCCGTGAAGAATATCTCGCCGGTCACGTCTTCAACGTCGGTCTTGTAGTTGATGACGAGAACGCTGTATTTGTCACCGTCGAAACGGTTTTCCTTCTTCATCGGAACGCTGAAGTACGGGTCTTCACCGGTAACCGTCACTTTAACGCAGCCGTAAACCTCGTCGTAAACTATCTCTACGTTGTTTCCGTTGCCTATTTTGGATACTATCGACGGATCGGTAAAATCGGCTATCAGAAGCTTGCCGTCTTCCGCAACGGGCTGAGTTTCCTCGCCCTTCGTCTCGGTCTCCGGGACGTCTACGGGATCGGCTTTCATCGTTTCCGTCTCGCGCGGGTCGCGCGTAATGTTAAGGGGAGTGGTCTGCAGGATCGTGCCGGGCAGGTTGGCGGAGTTGTCGCCGTGGTCGCCTATAAAGAGGCGGTCGCCGCCGTAGCAGCAGCCCGACAGAGAGTTGAGCTGATCGGGATATACGAGGTCAGCAACGTGAGAAAGGTCGGACTTGTTGAGAACGACTATCTTGGACTCGTCGGAATTATAAGTGGATACGAACAGGTAATCGCCCGCGGTGCTTACGCCGTAAGCTTCGGGGATCTCTACCTGGCTTATCATGCTCTTGCCGTCTTTGTCTATCTTCATAACGTGGCTGCCCTTTGAATAGGCGCTTCCGTCCTGCTTGTAGCAGAGGTACAGATAACCGTCAACGTCGACCGCAAGATAACCCGGGTCGGACTGCGAACCTGTAAGCTCGTTGTAGTCAACGACGCCGTTGACGCCGAAACCGTCGTAAAGCTTCATGTTCGTGACGTCGGTCACGTCATAGCAGCGGAGCGTGTCTTTGTTGTAGCAGGTAACGACGTAGAGCAGTACTCTGTCGCCTATCTTCTGCGAGGCAACGCCGTTGATGCCGACTCTCGTGGTGTCAAGGTCTTCGGTTATGTAGGACAATTCCTTCATAAAGCCGTCTTCATCCGTCGTCGTATCGACGCAGGCGATGGAGATGTAAGAGGTATTGGGAACGTCGTGCGTGATGCCTACAAAGAGGTATCCTCTGCAGTCGACCGCAAGTCCCTTCGGATAGTTGTTGTTCGCTACGACGCCGTCGTAATCGTCGTTTTCTATCTCGGGAGCGTACTCGCCGACGTGTTCGCCCGTAGCTGTATCGATCTTACATACGTGGCGGTAGTTCTGTAAAAAGCCTCCGTATACGTACTTGCCGTCGGGAGAAGCCGTGAAGCCTCTCATCTGGAAGCCGTTGTTTTCGTCGATACCGTCAAGGTCGACGAGAAGATCGATCGCGGCATCCTTGAAAACGTTGTCGTTCTGTCCCGCAAATACGGGGACCGCCATAGCGCAGATCATAACCGCGCATAAGGCTATTGCAAAAATTTTTTTCAAAAGAAATTACCTCCGTAATTTTTATTTTTGTCATTATACCATTTTTATTTTAAAAAGTCAAGACCTGACGGCAAAATTACTTGCCGACACAGAATTTTGAGAATATCTCGTCAACTATATCGTCCTTTATATCGCGCCCGTCGAGTCCCGCCGCCGCGGACAGAGCTTCCTCCAGATCGAAGCACGCAACGTCCTGCGTCTCGCCCCTCATCAGCGCGTCGAGCGCCGATCTGCACGAGGAGATGAAGGAGGAGATCTGCGCATACTGTCTTTCGTTTATCAGATGCGGCTTGTCGTAGTCTATCGCCCCTCCGGTGAAAAGCTCCTCCGCCGCTTTTGCTATGTCTTCTTTTCCCTCTTTGTTTTTTGCGCTTATGCGTACGGTGCGCTCAAAAATGCCGTCATAGTCCGCGCTCTGCGGAAGATCGGATTTGTTTATCACGGCGATGACGGGAACGGACAGGGACAACAGCTCCGCTATCAGCTTATCATCCTCTTCGTCCCTCGGCTTTGAGCCGTCGAAAACCGCTAAAACGAGCTGTGCGTCCTTCATCGTCTGCCTCGCCTTCAGAACGCCGATACGCTCCACCGTGTCGTCCGTCTCCCTTATGCCCGCGGTGTCGGATAATTTCAGTTTGATCTGCCCGCATATAACGCTTCCGGTCACGACGTCGCGCGTCGTGCCGGGTATCTCCGTCACGATAGCCGTCTGCTCGCCCGTCAGCATATTCAGAAGCGACGATTTTCCGACGTTCGTGCGTCCGGCTATTACGGTCCTTACACCCTCGCAAACGGCGAAGCCGGTCTTGTAGGTGTCCTTCAGCGCTTCCGCGCGTTCGATCAGCGAGCGTATCCGCTCCTTCAGCTCCAAAACGGTGACGTCCGTCATATCCTCGTCGGGGTAATCTATATAAGCGTACGCGGCGGCGATAAGGTGCTTCAGCTCGTTGTAAAGCTCCTCCGCCTCCTTTGATAAAAGCCCTCTGTTCGCGCCGCCCGCGAGCTTCAGCGCGCCGACGGTCTCGGCGTCTATTATATCCATTATAGCCTCAGCCGACGTAAGGCGCAGCTTGCCGTTGACGAAAGCGCGTTTTGTGAACTCTCCGCCCTCCGCGGCGCAAGCTCCCGCGTCGATGAGCGAGCGCAGGACGAGAGAGGAAACGAGAACGCCGCCGTGACAGCAAAGCTCCGCCATATCCTCGCCCGTGTAAGACAGGGGCGCGCGGTATACCGTTGCTACGCCGTCGTCTATTACCGAGCCGTCGTATATGAACTGTCCGTATACCGCGTGATTTGACGGCTGATCCGACAGGCTTTTGCCGTTTTTCGCACGGAAAACGGCGGAGGCGATCTTCAAAGCGTCACCGCCCGTCATTCTTATCATTGCGATCGCGCCTCTGCCGTACGGCGTGGAGAGCGCGGCGACGGTTTTATCAAACATCATTTCGCCTTTCTGCCGTTGTATAACGTATCGTAAAGCCACGGCGAGCGCATCGTATAATCGTCCGCGTCCTTAAGCTCCTTTACCATATCGCGGCGAAGCTTCAAAAGAAGCTCCGACTGACCGTCCTCGTTCGCGCGGTTACAAAGCTCGTCCGGATCGTCGTCCGTAAAGTACAGCTCGTCCGTATCGGAACAGTTCCAGACGTATTTTATATGCCCGTCCGTTATCATCCTCTGCGTATAAAGGCCGAACTGCTGACCGTTATACGTCACAAGCGCGTATTTTCTTTTCCTCTCCGGCTCACCGCCCGTGAGATACGGCATGAGGCTTATCCCCTCAAGTCCGTCGGGGTGCGGCAGTCCGCACACGTCGAGCAGAGTCGGCACGAGGTCGAGCGCGTTCACGGTTATGTCGGACACGGTACGGTGCGCCGCGCCCGGGTATTTTATGATAAGCGGCACACGCACGACGGAATCGTACATTATATAATGCTTGTCGAGCATACGCCTGTCGCCGCACATATCGCCGTGGTCGGCGGTGTATATTATCACCGTATCGTCGTACAGTCCGGCTTCCTTAAGATAATTTATCATAACGCCTATCGCGTCGTCCGTCTGCGAAACGAAGCCGTAATACATCCTGATATTGTGCAGATACTTTTCAACCTCTGTCTCGCCGTTGTTCCAGTTCAGCACCATCTGTCTCTGCATGAAAGGCTTTGACGACAGATCGTCGTAAAACGAACGCCATAAAGGTACGTCCGTATACATTGAGGAAAACGGCTCGGACGGACGGCACGGAAGATGCGGCGCCGAAAAATTAACCCTGATCTGAAACGGCGAGCCGCCGTATTTTTTTATAAGATCTATCGCGGCGTACGCCGCTCTGTGCGTTTCGCTCTGTTCGAGCGGAAGCTCGCATCCGTCGCCGAACCAGCCGTTTTCATACCTTGTTTTATCCGGTACGCGAAGCTTATCGGCGGGTATGAAATCATCGTAACCGAAATCCGTCGCGGGTAGGTCCGATACGTGCCACGCGCCTATATATCCACATTTATATCCGGCGGCTCTGAGGTCGCGGCTCCACGAATAATTGTCGGGAGAGAAAGGGATCGACGGTATGCCCTGATCGTAATTCCAGAGCGTTCCCACGTGCTCCGGACGTTTGCCGCACACCATACTGCGGCGCGCCGGAACGCATATCGGATTAGGCGTATACGACCGGGAAAAATCCACCCCGTCTTCATAAAGCGCGTCTATATTCGGCGTTTTTACCGGATAGTCGCGGACGTAACCGAGGCAGTCGCGCCTCTGCTGGTCCGAACAGATGAAAAGAATATTCGGTCTCATAAGAGCCCGACCCTGCATATAAGCATATTATGATCGGATATCAGCTCCGTCGTCGCGTCGAGAGTATGGACGTCCGTCACGGTAAAATCCTTTGTATAAAGCACGTTGTCGATGCTTCTGTCGGCGTAGGTGTAAAGGTCCCTGTTCGCCGGCGAAAGCCATCTTATATGATCCGATACGTTTTTCGGAGAGGTGTTGAAATCGCCGCAGCACAAAAAGCCGCCGTTATATGCGTAATACTCTCTCAGCTCGTGGTCGAGACAGCTCATCGTGTCGAGGTTTCCCTCGTCGCTTTCGCATGAAAGATGCGTGTTGAATACGGTGACTGAAGCGCCGTCGATATCGAGCGCGGCGTAACCGCAGGAGGTGCCCTGCTTTGCGATCTTCACCTTATAATCAATCGTCTTTTTGTCTTTTATCGGGTATTTCGATATTATCGCGGTACCGTAAAGTCCGTCCTGAAAAGGTCTTATCGTTATGAAATGCGTATACGGATATCCCGCTCCTTCCGATATGTACGACGTCATATCAACGCCGCGGGAGCGGCGGCAGCCTTTATCGACCTCCTGCAAAGCAACTACGTCCGCGCCGCAGTTTTTGATAAACTCCGCTATCGCCGAAAGGTCGCGTTCATCGTATCCGTTATACATTTTACCCGCCGCGCCTATGTTGAACGACGCCAAAACAAATTCCTTCATCCTTTTGCCCTCTCCGCCTGTTTCTTAATATCCTCTATCGCGCATTCGACCGTGTAATCGTATCTTGTCTGCGCGGAAAATCTGAGTTCGTCTTTGCAATAAACGTTGAACTCATAAAACCTGACCGTTATCTCTTTTTTTCCTATTGTATAGTTTTTGCTTTTCTTCTCAAGCTTTGCGTCGGTTATATCAGCAAACGGAACGACCGTGTATACGTCGTCGCATCCCTCCTCCGTAAGATGAACGGTGCGGGAGGCGGTGCAAAGCGCTTCTTTTGTGAAGTATACGAGCGTTTTAACGTAATGGTCCGTTCTGTAGATCCCCTGACTGTCGCGTCTTATGTACGGCGTATCGAAATACTGATACCCCTCCATGGAAACGCTCGATATATACGGCAGCTCCCTGTCGTACAGGTCGAGGTCGAAATACGCTTTTTCGGAAAATCCGTCAAGCTCCCTCATAACGTCCTCGTCTATATCCGCCTCGCTCGAGCGGCAGAGCATGGAGCCGAAAAACATCACGCACCCCGCGGCGAGCACGGGCACGACGGTGAACGAGATTATGCGATAGTTGTCCTGATCCACGGGCCAAACGAAAAACAGGATCAGAGCCGCCGCAATAAGCCCCAGACCTATAAAATAAACGACTTTTTTGTTCTCAAAATATCTTTTGTTCTTATCGTAATACATAACGCTCCGAAAAAAATGATTATTTATTTTATTATAACGCAAACACGGAATACTGTAATTAAAAAATGTGGTTTTAAATGTAAAAAAAATAATAATAAGAAGAATTAAACTCATTTTTTGAAATGGGAATGTTCTGTTATACCGATTTATTCCCTTGACTTTTTAAAAATATATGGTAAAATGAAAGCACGTCAGGCAAATCACCGTGCGGACGAATTTTGTAAAGAGAGGAGTTGATCGGTGTGATTAAAATGAAAAAGGTGATCTCCGTATAACTCCTTAAGGATCATCCTTTCGGTTTATCGGAGCCGGGGGCGGACGGATATCCGCCCCCGGAATACGTTATTGAAAGGAAGCAAAAAATGAAATACAGAAACGCCGGCGCGCTTCTGCCGCCGGATCTTCTCAAACAACTGCAGAAGCATTGCGAGGGCTGCGTTATTTACGTTCCGAAGCGCAGCAAAAGCGCCGCATGGGGCAAAGTAAACGGAACGAGAAGACATTATGACGAAAGAAACAGAGAGATATACAAAAAGCATAAGGATGGGACGCCGGTAAAAGAGCTGTCGCGCGCGTACTATCTCTCGGAGGACAGTATAAGAAAGATAATAAGAAAACGGAAAAAATGACTGTGCTTTTCAAACAGTCATTTTTATATTGACAAAATCGCTTTTTTGTGATAATATAAGTGTCAGCAGCCGGAGTTATCCGACTGTCAGAGCATTTGCCTCGGCAAATGTTCGGGAGTACACCAGTACGGCGGCGGTTTTGCTTCACCTCTAATCGAGGGAGGCAGTCTTTAAAGATGATTCGCCTCCCAATCTGTAAAGACGGGAGGTGATACATATGATTTCTTGGGTAGAGCTTATAGCTCTGTTATCCCTGATTGTATTGATCGTCGATCTCGTTGTTTCTGTATACAGCGGGAATAAAAAGAACTAACCGCCCTGCTTCCCCAAGTGTGAGCGGTTAGTTCATTACTTATCCGAAGCAAACCGTTGCCGGTGTGCTCTTTTTACATTATCATTATAGCATGCTTTTACGTTTTTGTCAATACCCGGAGCTTAATTTTATCATAAAATGCTGTAGTCGTCGTCGCGGAGCATCGAGAGCAGCTCGCGCTCCGTTTTTATCTGCCGCTCCGTCGTTACGCCCGTGCCGCCCGCGTCCTCGGGCTGGTGGCAGTCGGAGCCGGCTATGGCGTGCATACCGTATTTTTCCGCCCACGCTGCCGCTATATCGTTTCTGCTGTCGTGCCGCGGATTGCCGTTTTTCACCTCTATACCGAAAAGATACGCGGGATTTATTATCCTCATACCGTTACGGAACGGATGCGCCTGATAGAACAGAAAGCCCTCCTCGTTTGCCAGCGCGGAAAAATCCTTCGGCGACATTCTGAACAGCTCCCTGTATCTCGCCGCCGTGCCGTCGGACATTCCGTATATTAGGTAGTCGTTATCCGAATTGTCAAAACGTATCTCATAGCCGTTGAGCACCTTAAGTCCGCGCGCCTCTCCCTCTTTTTTCGCAAGAAGATACATATCGTTATAGTAACGGAAGAAATCGGACACTCCTTTTTCGTTTTCAAGTCTGTCTGCGGTATAAGTATTGAAGTGATTGGTTATGACTATAAGGTCATAGCCCTTTTCAACGTACGCCTCCGCGATCTCCGCCGAGGACATATGGCCGCAGAACGAGACCTCGCTCGTATGAACGTGCAAGTCAATTTTCATTACAGTACGGATACGCCTTTCATAAGCAGCTTTACGGGACCTTTATAGTTGCGGACAACGTCCGTTTTCTTTGACAGGCGTAGGGTCGAAAGCACGTTTGAGAGCTTTGCGCTCATGGAAATACCCGTTACCGGCGTCGTTTTTCCGTTTTCGTGCAGATACGCGAGCCTTATCTCGCCGCCTATATAATCGTTATAAAGATCTATCTGTATTCCGGACATGGAGACGCACTCTATATACGGCTCTTTTTCAATTTCTTCGTCTTCAAGCGTGCCGGCTCCGAGCTCGATACAGCCGAGATTTCCGCTCGGTTCCTTTATTCCGAGATACTGACCGAAACGCACCGGGCCGTAGCTTCCGCATACGACGCCGTCTTTTATTATCTGCTTGTCGGAAAGCGGCGCTCCGTCCGCGTCGAAGAACGCGGAATTTTCGCTTCCCTCTATTACGCCTCTCATCGTGAGGTTTATTTTGTCTCCGTCGCCCGTCTGAAGATCGTCGCCCTCTTTGTGAAGATTTGCGTGCGAGTAGATCGAACGGTAATTGCAGTCGTAAGAAAGCTGACCGCAGAGCGCCGCTGTTTCAAACGGACGCAGAACGACGTTTATCAAAAGCTCTTTGCCGGGCTTTTCGGCTCTGTATCTGTCCGCGACCTCTTTCATTTTTTCTCTTATTTCCGCGGTTATCTTCTCTTTGTCGAAAACGGTGAAGCGGTAATCCTCGTACAGTTCAACCGACTGTTTTTCGTCCGTAAACGTCGGTATCGCCTCTATCATGACGCGGTTGACTGTCTGCTTTTTGTCAACGCCGCGGCTGTTTACGACGCGCGTGGTGTCGCGGTAGATGAATATCTCAAGCGCGTTTATCGATCCGCCCTCCGTGTCGTCCGCGTCGTAGACCGCGTCGGCTATCATCCTGCCGAGCGTCTTTGGCTCGTATCCGTCAAGATTTGTCGGAAGCTCCGCTGTGAGCTCGCCCTTTCCGGGAAGCTCGTACGGTTTGTTGTTGACGAGCGAGGCGCGCGCCGCGGCGGACTTTATTTTCGCCTTTATATCGTCCTCCGTCATCGATTTGAAGACGTGGAACGCCGATTCTCCCTCAAACTCTCCGTGATTTACGTAAACGGTGACCTCGGTAGAGGTCGTGTCGGTGCTTCTCACCGTTTCAAGATCTCTGTGAACGAAGAAAAGCTCGTATGACAAAACGGTCTTTTCCGTAACTCTGTAGCCGTCTATACCGCTGTAATTATCAAGTATATCCTTAAGTTTTTTCATCCTAATTTCACCCTCGCTTTCAGATTGGGACCGCCGTCGGAGACGCGCACCCATTCCTTGTAACCCTTGCCGCAGAAGCCCGAGCCGTGTACCTCGAAGCCGTCGGAGATCATGGATATGGATTTGAGCAGCTCGGGAACGGAACCGCTCATGACCACGGGCGATACGTAGTTTTCCGTAAGCTTGCCGTCAACTATTTCTATACCGTATTCCGCGGTGCACTGTATCTGCCAGTTCTTCGGGTCCTCCATACCGTTGTTCGTCTCGAACAGCATATAGCCGTGTTTGACGGAGGCGATCATATCCTCAAGCTTGTCCGTACCCTTTGAAAAGAAAGTGTTCGTCATTCTGGAGTACGCTTTTCTTCTGTAATTGTCGCGGCGTCCGTTGCCCGTGGGCTCCGTGCCGAGCTGCGTGGCGGAGCCGAGGTCGGAAAGTCCGGCGACAAGCACGCCGTCCTTTATTATCTGCGTGTCGTGCGCTAATACTCCGTCGTCGTCAAAGAAATAGGACGCGACGGACAGGGTCGCCGATGCGCCGTCGTGCATATTCGTTATGGGCGAGGCGACGTACTGACCCACGCAGTATTTCGCCATCGCTCTGTCCTTTACGAACTGGTCCATCTCGACGCCGTGACCGAACGCCTCGTGCGCTATCAGTCCCGTTATCGAGCTGTCCGTGATGACGTCGTAAACGCCGGGCTTTATGGGCTGCGCCTTCGCCAGATGCTTTGCAAGGTCAATCACGCCGTCAAGTCCGTTATAAAGCTTCTCGATTATTTCCGCCAGAGTGCCGGCGCCCTCGCTCTTTCTCGCGTGCGCCATTTTGCCGTCGTTGTAAATGACGTATTTTACGCCGTTGGCCCAGCCGTAATGCTGTGAAAGCTCTCTGTTTTTCGTTATGAAAAGCTTTGATACCGTGTGCGTCTGTATGGCGCATATACCGTTCAGCACCTTTTCGTCCTTTTCGCAGAGCTTATCCGATATCTCTTTGCAGACCTTCAGAAGATATTCGTCCGTATAATCGGAAAAATCCGTTTCGCGGACAAAATCCTTCTTCATCGGCTCGTCCTTTATAACGCTTGTCTTTATGCGTCTTCCGTCAAGCTCCGGGTCGGTCCTGACAGCGTTCACGATCTTTTCCGCAAGCGCTTTTTTGTCGCCCGTCACGTCGTCGCACGAATACTCGTAAAACGACCTTCCGGAATGCATTTTTATGACAAAGCCGCATTCTCCCTCGCTGTCGCGGGCGCCCGTCATTCTTCTGTCCGCGCTGTACGCGGCGGAGCGCACGTCCGTGCCGAGGATGCTGACGTATCCGAAGTAACGCCCGAGCTCGTCAACGAGTGCGCGGCAGTCTTCTCTTATACCGTCCAAATACGTTGAAAAAGGCATATATTATCCCCTCCTTCTTATTTCATTATCGGATTATAACGAATAAAAATGAATTTTTCAATATTTAAGTTGATATAGAATAAAAAATGACGTGAAAACGGCGGTAAGGCGCGTCACAATACCGTTTTTCACAAGATTTTCAGAAAAACAGCGTACCGGATTTCACAATCTCCTTTTATAATAATTAAAAACAGATAAAATTAACAAAGTGTAAAAACATATTCTATATTATGACAATTTGTTTGTTATGCGTTGATTTATTAAAATCTGATTGATAATATGATATGAGGAGGTGAGGAGAAATTGGCCATAACAACGTTTCGGCGTTATGAAAAAAAATTTTACATAACAAAAAAGCAGCGCGACGCTCTTCTCCCCGCTGTTTTTGAGCACATGGACCCGGATCCGTACTGTCTTGACGGCAAAAGCTACAACCTTGTAAACCTCTATTTCGACGACGACGAGAACACGGTCGTGCTCAATTCCATTCTGAAGCCGCATTATAAAGAAAAACTGCGTCTGAGAAGCTACGGCGCGCCGGAGAGCGACGATTCTACGGTATATCTTGAAATAAAAAGCAAGCTTTACGGTATCGTGGCAAAACGCCGCGTGGGTATGCGCTTCGGCGACGCGATGGAATACATCAGAAGCGGCAAAAGACCGAAGACCGACTTGTATATGCAGAAACAGGTGCTTGACGAGATAGACGAGTTCAGGAGACGGACGCCGTGCGAGCCGAAGCTCGTTATCTCGTATGACAGACAGGCATATTTTCAGCGCGGCAACAGATCCATACGTCTTACGTTTGACGACAACATCGTGACGAACAGGGATCAGCTTGACATTTCAAAATTCAGGACGGGAGAGCCTCTCATACCGGGCGACCGCGTGATACTTGAGATAAAGGTACCGGACACGCTTCCTCTCTGGCTGTCAAAAGCTCTGTCCGATGAAGGGATTTTCATCACCAGCTTTTCAAAATACGGAAAAGAATTTCAAAAAAACACACCACATGATTAAAAGGTCGGTACAAAAAAATGAATTTATTAACTGCAACAGGCGCAAATTTTTCTTTTGAAACTTTGTTTTCAACACAGATAGGCGGTGAAAAGCTAACGCTTCCCGCCGCTCTGATAATGGTGGGCACGGCTCTCGTATTAGGCTTCGGCGTCGCGCTCTTATATTATTTCACGCAGAGAAAGGCGGGCGGAAGCACAACGCTCTCCGTTACCCTGCTCATTGTCCCCGCGATCGTTGCCATGATAGTTCTTCTCATACAGAACAATCTGGCGCGCGCGTTCACGCTTGCCGGTGCTCTTGCGATCATAAGATACCGTTCGGAGCCGGCGTCTCCGCGCGATATAGCGTACGTTCTGTTCTCTCTTGCCATCGGTATCGGCTGCGGAATAGGGTACGTTTCCTACGCCGTGTTGTTCACGGTCATATTCTGCGCCGTGCTGCTCGCCGTTTCCCTGACGCACTTCGGCAGTCTCGGACGCGACACGCTGCTTCTTAAGATACTCATACCGGAGAATCTCAATTTTGACGGCGTTTACGACGATATACTGAACGAATATACGACGAGCTGGAAGCTGCGCCGCGTGCAGACGACTGATTTCGGCACCGTGTTTGAGCTTCTGTTCATCATAAGATTCAAAAAAGGCATTGACCGCAAGGAATTTGTCGATAAAATAAGATGCAGGAACGGCAATCTGAACGTAACGCTCAATCTCATGCCGGATGAAGAAAAGGTAAGAAAATGAAAAAAAGCGTTTTTTTCAGAATCATATCCGCCGTCCTTGCGATCCTGACGCTGTCGCTCTGCTCCTGCAAAGTCGACCTCGGCATATCAACCGAAGCCGAAACAGATGATAACGGCACCGTCGTCCTTCCCTCCGGTCTCGGCGATATAGGAAGAAAAAGCGGCGAATACAACGGAATGTTTGACGGAATAATGACGGTGAACGTCACAATGGGCGAGGCGGAGCTTTCCACCGTACTCGATCATGCGGATTCGGAAATGTACTGCGAATGCGGGGTTTCCGTCGGCAGGGAAAGTCTGCAGAACGTGGGTATAAAACCGAGAGGAAACACCGCGTACGTCACCGAATGCGACAGCCGCAAATATTCATTCAAGCTGAAATTCAACAAATATACAAAGGGCCAGAAGCTGAACGGACTTGACGAAATGTATCTGAACAATATGTCGTACGATCCGTCGTTCGTAAGAGAATATCTCGCATACGCTCTG
>CACZOH010000010.1 GCA_902782785.1 uncultured Ruminococcus sp.
GCCTCCGCCGCGTCGCCGTTCGCTTTCGCGTCTTTTATCATACGGTCGAGCGTGTTCGTTATTTCCGTTTTACGGAGCAGGTCGACTATCGCTCTCGATATATCCTCCGCGGTCCTGCAGTTATGCAGGTCTGCGTTCAGATCGATAAGCGGCGTAATGACGGCGGCGCGTACGGCGTTTACCGACTGCAGCCGCAAAATCGCCCTCTCGTCGTTCGGATCGGGCGCGCCGTATGAATAAGGCGAGCCGTAAAAATCGTCGCCGAAGGCTTTTATCCCGTGTATTTCACGCCTTGAGACGTAGTCGCAGAACAGATCGAGCGAATCGGTCGGAAGAGCGATAAGCCCCGTTTTTACGTAAGACAAAACGTCCTTTGTCCTGAAGCTGCCCGTACAGATCCGAAGAGCCGAGAGTATAAAACGGAAAAGCGCCTTTTGCTTTGCGTCGTCCCTGCCGGATATGAAATACGGTACGTTGTAACGTTCAAGCGCTGCGTCTATGATCCCGCGCTGAGACGACGCGCTGTGCGTCAGGACCGCTATATCACGGCATCTGCACCCTTCGCGCAGTCTCCTGCTTATGTCGGCGGCTACGTGTTCCGCCTCGTCAAACGCGGTCTTGTCACGGAAAAAACGGACGTTTTCACCGGGCGGCACATCGCTTTTCGCGCCTTTCCGCAAGCCCGCCTCAAGCGCCGCCATACACGGCGAAGCGAATGATCTGTCAAGCACCGTGCGGACGAATCCGCCCGAGCGCGACGCGGCGGCGGAGAGCTTTTTCTCGGAATCATATATACATGACAACAGATCGAAGCTGCCGTCCTTCGACGCGGGCGACGGTATCCCGAAGGTGACGGTGACTGATCTGCAGGTGCGCATGAACAGCTCTATCACCTTTAACTGCGTGCCCGTGAAATCTACGAACGAGTCCATGAAAACGTCGGTTTCCGGCATACCGCCTCTTTCGGATAAAACGCGGTACATACGTCCCGTTTCGTCGTCGGGATCGTCACCGCTCGATTTGAGAACGGTTTCATACGCCGGCATAAGAAGGCAAAGATCGTCCAGCTTGTCCTTGAGAGACCCGGAGGATACCTCGCCCGCGGCGCGCTCAAGCTCGCCCGCACTTATACCCTGCCGCTTAAGCTCGCGTACGGCTGACAGCACGGAGGAGAGAAGCGCGCGGTCGGACGGGGACGTTTTTCCGTAGACCTTGAGCGACGGCATTACGGAACAGACGGAAAGAAACATTGCAAGCGTCTGTCCGGTCCTGTTTACGTAATTGTAGGAAATACCGCCGTATTTGCGGAAAACGTCGTCCGCAAGGCGCGAAAAACCGTAAACGCGCAGTCTGAGCGTCGGCGTGCCGCGGCAGAAGCGCACTACCGCCGCCTCCGCGTCAAGCGCCTCCTGATCCGGCACTATAAGCACCGCGTCGCCGCCTTTTACAAGCGCCGCTTTTATTTTTTCGTATAACAGCGTCGTTTTGCCCGTTGAGGGCGCGCCGTAAATAAATTCAATCATCTTTTCTTTCCCTGTTTTTGAACGCCTGCTCTTCTTCTTTCATTTCGGCGACGCGCGGAATGAGCTCGTCTGTTCTCAGCCTGTCCGCGGCGTATGCGGCGCGCAGAAGCTCGCCCGGGATGTAATCGTCGTATTTTTCAAACACGGGCGACTCGGATCTTGATATCAGCTCACCCGTATCGACGCCGCATCTGCATATGTCGTCAAGCTCCTCCGTAAGCCGTTTTGCGTCACGTCCCTCGTATCTGAATGTGATGAAACAGCAGCCCTCGTATTCTATATTCGAAATGCCGAGTCTCTCCGCGTTCTTTCCCATTATTTTGCGCAGCGTACGGAAGGAGCGCGTGCCGAGCCACGGGAACATACAGTAGGTCATACCGCCGAGAGATACGACGGAATGCTTCAACATACCGGTGTTCTTTGCAATATGACGCGCCACGGCGAGACGCTGGGCGGCGTTCGGCTTGAGATAAGGATATACCGTTTCTTCTTCAAGCACGCGGCGCATCCTCTGCTGTATCTTCGTGTGTATCTCTCCGTAGTCGCCGGGCCACGAGATCTCCATTTTGCCCTTTACCGCCTTGACGTATATCAGCTTTCTTCCGACGTCAAGCTCCGTCACCTCCCAGACTCTGCCCGCGAGAGCAAAGCGGTCGCCTACCGGAGGCGGAGTCGTTATGGTACCTATCTCGTCCGACTCGCATCTTACGGAATAGTTTTCCGTATCCTTGAATACGGCGTAGAACTTGAAGGAATTCGTGAGTCTCTCGCCCTTCAGACCGACGATCAGCGTCTTTTCCTCCGTCTGCTCAAGATAGTCGTTTTCAAGCATCGAAATGAGAAGCGTCCTGTAATGCTCTTTCGGAACGTTCTCAAACGGCGGCATGGACAGTATCCTTTCGGCGAGCGCCTTTACGGAAAGCTCGCCCGACGACGCAAGAACGGAAAGCGTCTGCTGGAAAAGAAGCGAGAACGGCAGCTTTTTAACGGCCGGCGGTTCTATGAAGCGTTCTTCGATATATAACTGGATTATCGCGATCGCGCGTATGAGGTTCCACGGTATCAGCTGGGGCAGAGGAGTATCGGGAAGCGGGTCCTCCTCCCGGAAGACCATGAACATCTCCGGCGGCTCGCCGCGTCTTCCGCTCCTTCCGAGACGCTGCAAGAACGACGAAACCGAGTTCGGCGATTCTATCTGCAGTATCCTCTGCAGCCTGCCTATGTCGATCCCGAGCTCAAGCGTTACGGTCGCGCACGTCACAAGTCTGCCGTATTCGTCGCTTTTCAGCTTCGCCTCGGCTTCCTCGCGTAAAGAGGCGGAAAGGTTTCCGTGATGTATCAGGAAAATATCGGGCTCGTGTCTGTTTTCGGCTATCTGCCGCAAGGTCGCCGTTATGTATTCCGTTTCCTCGCGTGAATTTGAGAAAACAAGCGCTTTTTTATCCTTTACGCAGTCGTAAATATATTCATATCCCGCGTCTATCGCCGCTCTTTCGGCGCCGGTCTTATCCGGTTTTTCAACGGGGACGTTTTTATCGGAGAACGGGTCCGGCGTGCCGTCCGCGGCTTTTGTCTGGTCGAGCTTTGAATTCTGTATGAAAAAGTGCTCGAGCGCCAGCCGCCACGACACTTTTCCTTCCTCGACCGTCGGCGCCTCACAGCCCCGCGAGCTTCCGCCGCAGAGCCATTTTTTCGCCGCGTCTATATCGCCTACCGTCGCGGAGAGGCCGATTCTTCTGACGTCGCGCGCGATGAGACGGCTTATGCGTGAAAGCTGGCAGATTATCTGATTTCCGCGGTCCGTGCCCGTCAGCGTGTGTATCTCGTCTATTATGACGAACCGCAGATCGGAGAACAGACGGACTATGTCGTTCGACCTGTTCATAAGCATGCTTTCAAGCGATTCGGGCGTTATCTGCAGTACGCCCTTCGGCTCCTGCAAAAGCTTGTTCTTGTGTGAAAACGATACGTCGCCGTGCCAGTGAAAAACGGGGATCCCGCTCTCCTCAAGCAGCTCGTCAAGCCGTATGAACTGGTCGTTTATGAGGCTTTTCAGCGGCGCGATATAAAGCACCGCCACGCTTTGCGACGGGTCCTCCTCAAGCATTGAGAGAATGGGGAAAAACGCCGCTTCCGTCTTGCCCGACGCGGTGGACGAGGTTATGAGCAGGTTTTCTTCCGTATCGAAAAGCACCTTGGCCGCCGCAAGCTGGACGGAACGCAGGCTCTCCCATTCGTGACGGTATATGAAATCGCGAATGAAAGGCGAAAATCTGTAAAAAATATCGTTTTCGTTTTCCATCAGAACTGTATATCCTCACTGTTAAAATCGTATTTTCCGCTGTCGTAGCCGCTGTTTACGGCTTCGTCGGGGTCGGTTTCGGCGTGCGTGAGCTTTACCGCGCCGCCGTTTATCAGAGACGAGGCGGTCGCGTCGGGATTCTGCAGAAGAATGTTCAGAAGCGAAACGTAGTCGCGGATTATCTCACGCGGCGTTATCATGGTGTCAGCGCCGGCGCGGTTGAGGCAGAGCTTCAAAAACTCCTCCTGTTCCTCATCGGTTATCCGCGGCGCCGTGCCGTAATACTGCGCGTGGAGCCTCGTCAGGCGGACCGTAAGCGCGTACAGCTCGGAGTCGGAAAGACGTCTGAGCCTTATTACGGGACCTATCAGGTTTTTATAACCGGATTCTGCAAATCTGCTGTCGTAAAGACGGCTTTTCAGCGCTTCGTAGCTGTAAAGACCGCGTCGTCCGTCCTCAAGGAACTGCGGCGTTCCTCCGAGAAGCATTTCAAGCCCCTCCGCCTTGTTCTGCATCGCGTCGTTATACATGGTCAGTATTTTTTCATAATTGTTTTCACGGCTTATCCTGTTCGGTATCTTGTAAAGGTTGACGCATTCGTCTATCATGACCGCAAATCCCTTGTAACCTATTTTGCGGAAGAAAACGGCGTACAGCTTGATGTAATTGTACCAGTTGTCGTCGTCGATCACTGACAGGGCGCCGAGGGCGTTTTTAGCCTCGGTCTTTGTAGTGAATTCGCCGCGAAGCCAGCGCAGACAGTCGGAGACCGTGTTTTCGTCGCCGCTTATATACGCGTCGTAAAACCGCTTTATGACAAGCGCAAAATCAAATCCGTTGACCTGTGATTCAAGCGATCCGGTGACCTCGAAAACGCGCTTTCCGACGTACGCCCTGAATTCCGGCGCGTCGAAATCGAGCCCCGCGGAAACAGCTTCCGTCTGAAGCGAGGACAGCCATTTCGTGATTATCAGCCTGAGCGCCCCGCCGTCCGGAGAAGACTTGCAGGCGAGGTTTTTTATCAGCTCGCAGAACGTCGCTCTGCCGGTTCCCTTCGTTCCGCTGAAGCGGCGCTCGGGCGAAAGATCAGCGTCGGCGGTGACAAAGCCGCGCTCTATCGCGTAGCCGCGTATCAGCTGCAGAAGGAAGCTTTTTCCGGAGCCGTATTTGCCTATGATGAAGCGCATTCCCGCACCGCCCTCGGAGATGATCTCCAGGTCGTCAAGCACCGCGTCCACCTCCTCCTTGCGTCCTATCGCGATGTAAGGCGCGCCGCTTCTCGGCACAACGCCCGCCGCAAGAGAGGTCAAAAGCGACGACAGAATCCTTTTAGGTACTTTTATTTCGTTGTTTTCCATATCCTCACCGTTATTTTACCGCATTCAATGCGACGAAAACGTCGCATTTGTAATCTTCTGCTATTTCGTTGTTCTCAATTATCACGTCGCCCGTTATTTCATAGGACAGATCGTTTATGTCGGATATTACCGCGTCCGCCATAAGACCGTTTTCGCGGCAGAAGCGGAGCGCGGCGCCGCCGCCCTCCTCCGCCGTTATCCTGAGAAATTCCAGCGCGTGAGGCGGCAAAGAGCCGCAAAGCGTCTCAAACGGCGTCTTGCTTTCGTCTCCGGCGGTTTGCGTATCCGCGTATGCGCGTTCCGGCTCTTTCGCGGCGGGTTCCTCCGCGACGCCGTTTCGGTTGACTTCGTCAACCATTGCCGCCCCGTCGACGAGCCTGCGCGTAAGCTCCCATGAGTGCTCCTCGAGCCGGGCGGCGGCGGACGGGTCGAAGCCCGTGCTTTCCGCTTCGTATAAAGCGTATTTTATGTCGTCGTCGTCCGATTTGCGCGCTGCCGGCTTTTTACTGAACGGCGGCAGATTGACAGAGTAATACTCCTTCATAGCATCCGTCGCTTCGGCTGAGAGATTTGACGTTGAAAGACGGTTTTTTATGTCGAGCGCGGCGCGTATGTTGTTTTCCGCGCATTTAACGAGGCTCGTTATCATCCCTCTGAATCTGTAGGAACGGTTGAGCGACAGATATTCCGCGTCTATCCTGCATTTCGTTTCGGAAACGCAGAGCGCCCCGTTGTACGCCGTGCGCGATACGACCGTTTTAGAGAGCTCTGGCTCTCCGTCCTTAATGTTTTCCGTTTTTTCAAGCGTGTATATCACGCTGTTTATCAGATGCTTTTCAAATACGCCGCGCGTTTTTTCGCCGTACGCCGTGGAGTTTTCATATTTATATGAGTTGTTTCTGATTATAAAATCACGCAGCGCCGCGTCGTGGATGTCGTTGCGGTCCTTTACGTAGAATTCACGCAGATTCACGACGGTCATGAGATCCGATACCGTATCGTCGGAAAGCTCGTCCGGCGGCGGCAGACGGTGGATAAGGCAGAAATCGCATATCCATTCGCCGAGATATCTGTCAAGGCTTTTGAACTGATGCCTGTAGCCCGATAAAAGAGAGCAGAGGGCGGACAGACGGCGCTCCGGCAGGGATACGTCCTCAAGATTTATCAGTTCGTACGCGTATAAGAAAATATAGCTGTAATCCGTTTTGATATAGTTTCCGCGCGATACCTGCATACGCCAGTAAAGATAATAGCGGAGCTGGTCTATGTTCATCTGATTGTATTGCGGAAGATAGGAGAAAAACGGGACGAATTCGGCGCTCTCGCACTTTACGTGATAATATTTGTGCGCGTCCTGAAGAAATCTGTTGTAGTAGGAATAATCCGTCGGCCAGCGGCAGATCTTTACGTGAAGGATGAGCGAGTTTTCGGGAGAGTATTCAAAAAGGACCTCGGAATGCTTTTCACGCTCAAGAGAGTTTCTCTGCCGCGGGATCAGATACTTTGATGAGCCGTTGCCTGAGCCGAAAGAGACCTCAGCCGCGTCCGTAGCATGACCGTACGGAGCGTTTGCGGGACGCGTTCTTTTTTTAGGTGTTATCTCGGGAAGATCCCAGAAATCGTCGCGATCGTCATTCATTTCGCCGCCTCCTTCCGCACGTTTTCGGGTATCATATTATTTTACCATAGATTTGCGATATTGTCAATGACTTTGTTGTATAAACACAAAAAATTTGAGATTAAAAAATGTGCAAAAGGTATTGACAAAAGGGTTTTTTTATGCTATAATACACACCGTCGCCGATGAACGGTTGTTGATAGCGACACTGAATGCTGGTGTGGCTCAATGGCAGAGCAGCTGATTTGTAAAACAAATTGCAACTCCGCGGAGAAATCCACGGATGAAAACCTCCCTAAGTCGGGGAAACCTAAGTGATCAGATATTGCCTTTTTTGCAAAAAGCCTTTAACAGGGCGTCAGACAAAGAAATATTCGTCATAAGGCAATCCCGAGCAAGAGAAATCGTGTGTAGAGACTTTACAGGAGGGACCTAAGGAATTTATTCTACGGTCAAGAGAAAGTCCGGCTCACAAACACTTACGTGGCTGCGAAAGCAGTAGTGGGAAGAATCAGCAGGTTGATGGTTCGACTCCGTTCACCAGCTCCATACGGGGGAATTCCCGAGCGGCCAAAGGGGGCAGACTGTAAATCTGTTGTCACTGAC
>CACZOH010000011.1 GCA_902782785.1 uncultured Ruminococcus sp.
CACCGCAAGCGGTCCCCCTTCCCCAATAGGGGAAGGTTAAAAGGAGAAAATATAAAAAATTTTTAATTAAATATTGATTTTATCTGTTGTTTGTGTTATACTTACGGATAAGGTCGATTATTTCATATATATCATTACAGATATATTCCGGGGAGACGGTGGAGGCGAGCTCCTCGCGCGTGAACGTGGTCGTCAGCGCGACGTTATGCATTCCGGCGGCTTTTGCGGCGAGTATCCCGTTTTCCGCGTCCTCCACGACAAGACATTCCGACGGGCTGACGCCGAGCGTTTCCGCTCCCTTGAGATAAATATCGGGCGCCGGCTTATTGTTTTTGATATCCCTGCCGTTTATCAGCGCGTCAAACTTATCCTTCAAGCCTATTGCGGCTAAATTTATATTCATCTTGACAAGGTCGGAGCTTGTGCATACGGCGAGCTTCAATCCCGCCGCCCTGAGCTCAAGCACGGTTTTCACCGTATTCTTATACGCTATATCGTGTTCCTGTACGAGCTTTTCGTATTTTTTATACGTTATATCGGACATACTTCTGTCGTATTTCAATCCGTGTTTTCCCGCGGCTCCGCTGAAATACGCCACGTCGCCCGCTCCGATAAACGGTCTGAAATCCTCCGGCGTCGCGTCGGCTCCCCTCTCCTTAAGCATTTCAACGGCGGCGACGTACGTAAGCTCCTCCGAGTTTACCAAAACGCCGTCCATATCAAACAAAACCGAACTGATCATATCAAAACCCCCATGATCCTATATTTTATACGTTTATTATGAATTTTTCAACGGTAGATTGTATGAAAAAATATGCATTAAATAAGATAGACACGCACACGCACACTTATTTTTCCTTTGACGCGTCGGAAAATCACAACAGCCCGGAGCGTATGTGCGAAAAGGCGTGCGAAAAAGGGCTTGACGCCATTATCTTCACCGACCACGTTGAGATAAACTCCGAGGTGGAGCACAATTTTCCGCCGCTTGACCGCGCCGCGTGCAGAAAACAGTGCGAGGAAGCGCGAAAGCTTTACAATGGCAGGCTTGACGTATATATCGGCGCGGAGTTCGGGCAGATAACGCATTACCCCGAATACGCAAAGGAAGCCGCCGCCGAAGGCAATTTCGATTACATAATCGGCTCCGTCCACAACACAAAGGGCGAGCAGGACCCGTATTACATGGATTTTTCAAAGGTCACGTATAAAGAGATCCTTTATATGTTAGACAAGTATTTTGACGAATACCTGCAGATGACGTACGCGCCCTTCGTCGATCAGTGCGCCCACCTCACGTATCCCGTCCGCTACATAAAAGCCGCGGGGATAGATATTGATATAACGCGCTGGGACGAAAAGATAACGGAGATTATGAAAAGCATAATATCTCACGGCAAAACGTATGAGCTTAACAGTGTTTACGTAAGGAAGAAAACCGAGCTTCCGGAGGAATATCTGCTTTTGAAATACAGATCTCTCGGCGGCAAAAAAATAAGGCTCGGATCGGACGCGCATTTTACGGATCACGTCGCATCGGGCTTCGACCGGGCTTATGAATTGATAAATAAGGTATATAAAGGAGAAATAAAATGAACGAGCTTTTAAAGCTGCTTGAAAACGACGCCAAACTGACGCCCGATATGCTTGCCGCGATGCTTGACAAGGACACGGGCGATATAAAGGCGATGATAGACGGATATGAAAAGGACGGAACGATAGCGGGCTACAACGCTTTGATAGACTGGGAAAAGACGGACAGAGAATACGTGACGGCGCTTATAGAATTAAAGGTAACGCCGCAGAGAGAGCTCGGCTTTGACCGCGTCGCGGAGAGGATATACAATTATCCCGAGGTGCAGAGCCTTTACCTTATGTCTGGCGGCTTCGACCTCTGCGTGGTGATCGAGGGCAAGACGATGCGCGAGGTCGCGCTGTTCGTCGCGGAGAAGCTTGCGACGATGGAGAGCGTCATATCCACGGCGACTCATTTCGTTCTGCGCAAATATAAAGATAAAGGTATTATAATGAAGCGCGGAAGCGTTGATCTCAGGAGCGAGCTGTCAGATGGATTATGATAAGCTTTTGTCAAAGACCGTTATCGGTATAAAGCCGTCGGGAATAAGAAAATTCTTTGATCTTCTGAACGGCAGGGACGATATAATATCGCTGACGGTCGGTCAGCCCGATTTCGCAACGCCGTGGCACGTGCGTGAAACGGGCATAATCTCGCTTGAGCGGGGTTATACGTACTACACCTCAAACGCGGGCACGGTACCGCTCCGGAACGAGATCTCAAGCTATATGAAACGCCGCTTCGGGCTTACGTACGATCCGCTCAAGGAGATCACGGTGACGGTCGGCGGGTCGGAGGCGATAGATCTTGCGATACGCGCCGTAACGGAGCCGGGCGACGAGGTGCTTATACCCGAGCCGTCCTTCGTCTGCTACGAGCCTATTACGCGGCTTTGCGGCGGCGTGCCCGTGCCGATAAAAACTCTCCCCGAAAACGATTTCAAGCTGACGGCGGAGCAGGTCGAAGCGGCGATAACGCCGAGGACGAAGCTTCTCGTGCTTCCGTACCCGAACAATCCTACGGGCGCGGTGCTCACAAAAGAGGAGCTTTTGCCTATATGCAGGGTGCTTGAGAAGACGAATACGGCGGTTTTGTCAGACGAGATATATTCGGAATTGACGTACGGACAAAGACACACGTCGATAGCGTCGCTTCCCGGTATGAAGGAGCGCACGATTCTCGTGAACGGCTTTTCCAAAGCGTACGCGATGACGGGCTGGCGTCTCGGCTTTGTCTCTGCGCCCGAACAGATAACGAAGCAGATGCTGAAAATACACCAGTACGCCATAATGTGCGCGCCGACGACGAGCCAGCTTGCCGCGGTGGAAGCGCTGAAAAACGGCGACGCGGATATTGATATGATGCGCGCGGAATACGACAGGAGAAGAAAGTACATAGTCGAGGAGCTGAACCGCATGGGTCTTCCCTGCTTCGAGCCGAAGGGCGCGTTCTACGTTTTCCCGTACGTATCGGCGTTCGGGCTGTCAAGCGAGCAGTTCTGCGAACGTTTGATGAACGAGGGCAAGGTCGCGATAGTCCCCGGCAACGCGTTCGGTGAGGGCGGCGAGGGCTTCGCGCGTATCTCATACGCATATTCGGTCAAGCACATATCGGAGGCGCTTGAGCGGATAGAGAAGTTTATTAAAACGATTTAGTATAATTCAGAATGATTAAGAATTCAGAAATGCAATGCGGCTTCAGCCGCGCGCGCCGGCGTCCCCCCCCACCGCCCGGCGCGCTTATTTTTATAAATTTCATTTGTAAATTTTATTATTTTCTATTGACAAAACCGGTTTTTTGTGGTATATTAATCAAGCCGTGTGCAAAAACGCGGCTGCAGGACGGTCCGCTGCGCTGCGCATGAACGTCCGAATGAACAATAAAAGGAGGAAGCCGAAATGGATATAATCAAGGCTTTTACCGAAGAGCAGCTTAAAAAGGAAATCCCCCAGGTCAAGGTCGGCGACACCGTTCGCGTCCACAACAGGATAGTTGAAGGTTCTAAGTCGAGAATACAGATCTTTGAGGGAACCGTTATCGCAAAGCGCGGCGGCGGTATTTCCGAGACGTTCACCGTCAGAAGAATAAGCTACGGCGTAGGTGTGGAAAAGACGTTCCCGATCCATTCTCCGAACGTGGAGAAGGTCGAGACCATCCGCCGCGGTAAGGTCAGACGCGCAAAGCTCTACTATCTGCGCGACAGAGTGGGCAAGGCTGCCAAGACCAAAGAGGATATTCAGTGATCCGAAAACAAAAAAACGGTATTCATTTTCCGAATACCGCTTTTTTTGTTTTATTTTACATAAACGATTTAAGAGCGTCGAGGCACATCTTCGCCGCCGCGGCGTGAGAATTGCCGAGGATATTGCGTCTGTACGCCCAGCTTTCAAACTCAACGCTTGCGCATCCGTCGTAGCCAATCTCGTTTAACGCACGGAAGAACGCGGGGAAATCAACGTTTCCCTCTCCGAGAAGCGGGAACACGAATTTGCCGCCCTCCGCTACGCCGACGGCGTCTTTTACGTGGACGTGGAAGATCTTTTTGCCCCAGCTCTTTACGATGAACGGCTCGTCGTTGTTGCCGTAAAGCATATCGTGCGACGGGTCGAGGTTCACGCCGAGATTGTCGGAATCATAATGATCTATAAGATACCTGTTCGTATAAAGGTCGTGCGCAAGCATTCCCCATACGTTTTCGACCGCTAATTTCACGCCCTCTTTTTCGGCGACGGGAAGTATCCTGTCAAACGCGCCGAAAACGTAATTCCAGGCGTCCGTCATCGAGACGTTGACGCCGACCTTGAGCGGAAATTCAAGCCACGGCACGGGGCCCGTGAACAGATTCACCACGTTCACGCCCATATCCGCGGATCTTTTTATATGCTCTATCGTCGTATCTATACTGTTTTTTCTTTCGTTTTCATCCTTTAAAACGTAATCGTGCTGTGCGAGTATTTCGGAAATGACGACGCCGTATTTGTCGGCGGCGGCTTTGAAATCCGCTCCGTCCTTACCGCCCGCGAAAATGACGTCGCCGATCAGCTCCACCGCGTCATAGCCCGTCTCTTTGATGAAGGACATGAGTTTTTCCGGCTCCCAGCCGAGCATTTCTCCGTTTGCCAAAAAACCTTTTTTGATCATTTTTATATTCCCCCTATAAAATTTTCCTCATATTTACGTCGTCCGCGTACGTTCCGTCATCAAATCTGACGCCGTTCGGCATACGTCCGACCTCGACAAACCCGCATTTTTCATACAAGCCCTTTGCGCGGTAATTTCCGTCAACGTACTGAAGCTCGAACTGAGTGCAGCCCTCGTTTCTCGCTATTATCGACAGCTCCGTTATGAGCGTCGTTCCGATGCCCAGACGGTAATGACTTTTGCAGAGGCCTATTCCGAGCTCGGCTCTGTGGCGTACCTTTTTTCTGTTCTTTACGTTCAGATTGCAGTTGCCGACGACGGTTTCGCCGTCAAAAACGGCTATCATACATTCAAGCTCGCTCTCGTTATAACGCCTTATGAACGCTTTTTCGGATTCCTCCGTATCATTGCATTCTTCCGGCGCGCGCAGTATGTACGGCGTCTCCGACGCGACGCATCTGATATAATCGGTCATAGCCTTCCAGTCGTCCTCGGACGGGCTTTTCAATACGACCGTTTTTCCGTTTCTCAATAATACTTTCTTTTCCTTATATATCATATCAGTATAACCGGTATTTTTCCGTGCTTTTTCTGAATTCCAGACACTTTTGAGCGCAGTCCGAGAAAAGTCCGTCAATATCGTTTGTTTCGAGTATGCGGGAGGTGCCGAAATTCTTTTTTATCGTGCTTTCGTTTACGTCAAGCTCGTAATTTTCGTATAAATATCTGAAAAGACAGCAGCCGTATTTGACGGGCGTGAAGCTTCTTTTATCCGTAACGTGTATCTGAATGCCGCGGCAGACCTCTCCCGCGTGCTTTGAGAAGGTGGGACAGAAGCGGACCGCGCGCGCTCTTACGCCTTCGAAGCCGAGGCTGTTCATATGATCGGAGAGCTTTATCTCGTCTATAAACGGAGCGCCGACGAATTCAAACGGCTGTGTCGTCCCTCTGCCCTCGCTCACGTTTCTTACGCCCTCGAAAATGCAGGTGCCGGGATAAACGAGAGCCGTCGCGGGGGTCGGCATATTCGGAGACGGCGCGACGAAGGGCAGATCCGTGTCGGAGTAGTACATATCGCGCGTCAAGCCTTTGCACGGCACGACGTAAAGCTCCGCTCCTATCTGCTTCTCTTCATTTATGTATCTTGCGAATTCTCCGATCGTCAACCCGTAGCGGTGCGGAACGGCGTATTCGCCTATGAAGCTGGCGTTATTCTCATCGAGTATCTCGCCCTCTACCGACGTCAGTCCTATCGGATTCGGCCTGTCGAACACGACGAAGGGTTTGCCGTGCTTTGCCGCAGCTTTCATACTGCGCGTCATGGTGTATAAATACGTATAAAACCTTGCTCCGACGTCCTGCATATCAAAGCAGAGGATATCCGTCTTTGACATCATTTCGTCCGTGGGCGCGGTTATGCCGTTGTAAAGACTGTAAACGGGCGTGCCCGTTCTTGTTTCCGTCTCCGTCTCCGTGAATCTCGCCCCGGCCTGAGCCGCGCCGTAAATGCCGTGCTCCGCCGAAAAAAGAGCGGACAGGTTGTATTTACCGTGCAGAAGCTCGTATGACTGAACGATATCCGACGTGATGCCGGACGGATTTGTTATAAGTCCGAGCCGCCCCTCCTTGAGAAGGGGCAGGCTGTCCGTACTGTCTATACCGAAAAGAACTTTTTTCATTTTACTGCCGTATAATAAGTATTCTGAAAATATCTGCCGTGCCGTCCCGTATCACTTTATGTTCGCCGCGTTGACCGCGCCGATGAACATGGCAAGCGTCGGGTCTATGTTTCTCTCCGTCCAGACGTAGAAGAGATAATCCGGCTGTCTTGTCTGCAGATCCTCAAGCGTGTAATCGTACAAAGGCGGGTTTGAAGCGGGATTGTTAAGATAAACCTCGCTGAACATAAGCTCAAGATAATCCTTTATCGCGCCGTAATACGAGTCGCCCATAACGTAAGCCGTAGGCGCGTCTTTCGGAGCCTGCATTGAATTTGATTTCCAGAAAACCGTTGCGGTCGCCGCCTTTACGCCGGTACCGGCGCAGCCCATGAAGTTGAGCAGGTCTCCGCCCGTAGGTCCTATGTCTATATCGAAATCCCGGTCTATGTTATACATCTTTGTTTTCGGGAAATCCTTCTGCACCTTCTGCGCCGCGAGATAATAGCCGTAATACGCCGCTATCATCGTCCAGTGAGAGTCAGCCTGCATAAACAGCAGTCTGTCCTTGTTTCTCTCTAGCAGCGGGCGCAGATCGAGCACGTATATATCGTCGTCGTCCTTCATAAATTCAACCATCTGCGTGGTGGACGTCGGCTGCTCGTAATATCCCCAGCCGCCTTCCTCCTCCTTGTACTGTACCTCGGGATAGATGGTGGCGGGATTTGTGCAGATGCAGATTATGACCTTTGTCTTTTTGCCCGTGGCTTCTCTTATCTTGTCAAGCTGAGCGTGCATGAAGTTCTTTACGTTCTCCATATACGCTCTCTGCTCCTCCGGCGTGCTTCCCTGTATCTGAGCGTTGCCGTTATAGAAATCTCTGTACCAGTTCAGGAATACGTGGCTGTCGTGCGCTATCATCGCATTTGAACCGACCGCTTCGCTGTATTTGAGCGTTACGGGGCGGCTCGGATCGGACGTCGCTTTTCCTTCCGCCTGCGCGTAGAAATACACCGTATGCGTGGGCTGATCGTCCGGCGGTATGAATCTGCCGTAGAAATATCTGTCAAGCGCGTGCTCGCTCAAAACGACCGCGCCCGAAAGGTCGCGCAGGGTGACGAGAGCGCCGGGCTCCGTCTCACAGTAAACGCCTATGACTTTGCCGGCAAATCCGTCGTCAAACGTCCAGAAAAGTATGTTTTCAACGGGCGCCGTCTTCTCTTTCGGCGCCTCGGTCTCGGTCTCCGTTTCCGTCTCCGTTTCGGTCTCCGTTTCGGTTACGGGCACCGTTTCGGTTTCGGTTTTTTCATCTTCCGTCGTCACTCCGGTCGTAACGGCGTCTGTCTGCGGCGCCGTGGTCACGGCGTCCGTTGTGACCGTGTCGCCCGTACAGGCGGCGAGAGGAACAAGCGCGGTTATACAAACGAGTATCAGCGCGGTGATTTTATTGATCTTTTTCATATATTACCTTCCGTTTATTGATCATCCAAGACTCATCGAGAATTGGCTTATAACGTTGCCCAAAAAGTTGCCGTCGATATTTCGCTGGCAAATAAGCAATATAACGTAATCGGGCTGATTCTCCGAAAGTATATCCCTGTCGAGAGTATAATTCCACAAAACGCCCTCGTTTGTCCATACCTGGCTGAAATTCGCTCCTATGAACGGCAGTATGTAGCAGCCGTATGAATCTCCTAAATAATACGCCGTCGGGTTGTCTGATTTTATTTCTGAATCTCTTCTCCAGCCGGACGGTCCGAAGCCCGCGGATCTTATGCCGTCGTTTCTCTTTGAGTGATAATACGTTCCCGTATCCTTGAACTGCGCGATGAAGAACGGAACTATCTCGTTCATGCCGAGTCCCGCCATACCGCACATATCGCCGCCCGCGACGTCGAGATATTCGACGCTGTAATCTCCGTCCTCGACCGTGCGCACCTTAGTTTCAGGGTAATCGTTCTTTACCCTCTTCATTATCTCAAGATATGCGTAGTACGCGCCGAGCTCCGTATAATGCGTATCCGTGCTGAAATAGATATATTCATCCTTATGCGCGCGCATCGTCGGCATAAGGTCTATCGCGTAAACGTCCTCGTTTTTTCCGTCAAGCGTTTTGATGAAGGCCTCCATAAGAGAGGTGGAGGGATCCTGAACCGAATCCTGTACGTACGGGAGATGTTCAAGGCAGTACGCCGTCGCCGGGTCGGGTATCACGACGTACATGAGCTTTGTTTTCTTGCCCGTGAGCGACTGTATATCCTTTATCGTCTTGTTCGTGATAAAGCCGGTCATCTGGTCTATCGTAGTCTGAACGGCTTCGTCCGCTCTGTTCCCCGTGAGGAATTCAAGCGTAGGCGTATAAAACAGCCTTGAATCCCTGCCGCCCCATACCTGGCCCGTGCCTTCGCCGGGGCTGAGATTCGTTCTCACCATATTGCTTTCAAGCTTGCCGTCCTCCGTCGCATATACGGCGGCCTTGCCCGGCGATTCGACGTCCACTTCTATATAGAAGTATTTGCCCTTGCTTCTGTTCTTCGTCTCCTTGCCGTTGAATATCGTGCGTATCATTGCGCCGTCTTCGACAGTAGAGCCGTAAATGAGCGCTTTGTTTTCGGAAAGCATCGTCGTGCCCAGGATCTTCGGCTTCGCCGTTTTTTCCGTCGGAGCCTCTGTCTCCGCCGCCGTTTCCGCTTCGGTCCCGGTACCGGCTTCCGTTTGTTCCGCCGTCGTTTCGGGCGCCTTTTCGGTTTCCGTCGTCACGGGCGCGCTCTGTCCGGAGCAGGAGATAAACTGTGCGGCAAGCAAGAACATCAAAAGGAGCGCCGCGGTTATTCTGACTGTTATTTTCATTATCTTCCTTCCGTCGCTTATCAGCTCAGGCTCATTGAAAATTCGCTTATGACGTTGCCCATAAAGTTGCCGCCGATGTTTCTCTGGCAGATAAGAAGTATGACGTAATCCGGTTTGTTTGTCTGTAAGATGTTTCTGTCAAGCCTGTAATTCCAGAGAACGCCCTCGTTCGTCCAGACCTTGGAGAAGTTGGCGCCTATGAACGGCAGTATGTAGCAGCCGTAGGAGTCGGCAAGGAAATATGCCGTCGGGTTGCTCGAATTTATTGAGGAATCCCTCTGCCAGTTGGAGGGACCGAAGCCCGCGGATTTGATGCCGTCGTTGCGCTTCGATACGTAATATGAGCCGGTATCGGAGAAGTTTGCGACAAAGAACGGAACTATCTCGTTCATGCCGATACCCGCCATACCGCACATATCGCCGCCCGGAACGTCCTTGTACTCTACCGTGTAATCGCCGTTTTCGACCGTGCGTATCTTTACGCCGGGATTGTCCTTGCGGACTGTTTTCATTATTTCAAGGTATGCGTAGTAAGCGCCGAGCTCCGTATAATGCGTGTCCGTGCTGAAATATATGAACTCATCCTTGTGCGCGCGCATCGTGGGCATAAGGTCGATGCCGTAAACGTCGCTGTTCTTGCCGTTCACCGCCGTCAGAAACGCCTCCATATAAGAGGTGGAGGGATCCTGTACCGAATTCTGTACGTACGGGAAATGCTCCTGATAATACGCCGTCGCCGGGTCGGGTATGACGACGTATATGAGCTTTGTCTTCTTGCCCGTGAGAGACTGTATATCCTTGATCGTCTTGTTCGTTATATAGCCGACCTGGCTGTTCAGGCTGTTCATCACGCCGCTGTCCGCTCTGTTGCTGATAAGGAAGTTGATCGTGGGCATATAGAACAGTCTCGAATCCCTGCCGCCCCAAACGTTTCCGCCGCCCGGAAGCGTCGACGGGTTCACGGTCGTCTTTACGACGTCGCTCTCCGCCTTGCCGCCCGCCTGCGCGGTGACCTTGAGCTCGGATACACTGCCTATTCCCATTTCTATGTAGAAATATTTGTCCTTGCTCTTGTTTTCCATTTTACTGCCGCCGAGCTCCGTGCGGATGATCGAGCCGGGCTCTGCGGAGCCGTATATGAGAACTCTGTCGCCCGCCGTCATGGTCAGGCCGAGGATCTCGGGCTTTGCAGTCTTTTCACCCGTGTATTTGAGCGTTCTCGTCTCATTTACGCCGCAGACGGTGCAGGTCCTCGTTTCGATACCGTCCTTCGTTTCCGTCGCCTCTCTCGTAACGACCCATGCGCCGAAGGTGTGACCCTTCGCCTTGATCGTCGTCTGAGCTTTCAGAACGGCGCCGCAGACGCTGCAGTGACTGCCCTCGGTCTTGCCGTCCTTCGTGCAGGTCGCCGCCTCCGCTTTATCCGTAACGGCTTTGTGACCGGTCGCCGCCACATCTCTTATTTCTATTTCGTTGCAGCCCTCGCAGCGGCGCTCCTCTGAGCCCTTTTCCGTGCAGGTGGGCTGTTTTGTGACCTTCCATTCGCCGAAAGCGTGCGTATGCGACGTTTCGGTCTCGGTTTCTGTTTCCGTTTCCGTTTCGGTCTCGGGTTCAGTCTCCGTTTCCTTTTCTGTTTCCGTTTCGGTCTCGGGCTCAGTCTCCGTTTCCTTTTCGGTTTCCGTCTGAGGTTCCGTTTCCGTTTCGGTCACGGTATCCGTTACCGGTTCGGTTTCCGTGTCGGAAGTATCTTTTTCCGTTTCCTTTGCCGTCGTCTCTGCCGTTTCCTTTGCCGTCGTCTCATTTTCCGTCGTGACAGGATCGCCGCCGCAGCTTGCCGCCATTGCACCGACCGTAAGGCATACAAGTAAAATACTAATGATCTTTGTAATCCTGTTTTTCATTTCTCTTTTCCCTGTAATATTTTTTTACGGCTCTTTGCCGTTTGTTTACCGTTGTTATCCTGTTTTATGCTTGTATTTCTTAAATACTCTATGCCCGCGATCATGCACGACGCCGCCATGATTATACAGCAAATCAGTATCTGTACCGTGTTCCACGCCCTGGATTCCGAATACATATAGAATTCGGAGAAGAACGCGCAGACGAACGCCGCGGTGAACGCTCCGTAGAGTATCAGGTATTTCCACTTGAATTTAGTCCTTTTGAAGAGCCTTATGCAGATATATACGAACAGACCTATAACGGCAAGGATCGCGATCACCTGATTTATGCGGACGAAGCCGAGACGCATACTGTCCTCGCGCAGTCCCTCGAGGAACGCCCTTGCGGAACAGTAAAGCGAGGTGAACAAAAACGAGCTTACGCCTGCGCGTCTTATCGTTTTATCCGCGTATCTTATGAAGAAGAACAGTATTACGCAGAACACCGCCTCGTAAAAGAACACCGCGTAGTGATAACTGCCGTCCGCCTGCTTGAAAATGGCTATCGGGAAAAACCGCAGCCCTTCTTTTTCGACGAAGCTGCCCAGGCAGTCCTGCGAGAATACGCTTCCGAGCCGTCCCAGCGCTATCGCGGCGGGCGCCGCTGCGCAGAGCGTGTCGAAAACGGGCAAAAGTCTGAACTTTCTTTTTGTTATGAGCCAGAATACGATGACCGTGAGTATAACGCCCGCAGCCGCGCCGAACAAGGCGTAGCCGCCATCCGTAAACCTCCACTTGTCCGCCGCGTCAACGTACAGCTGATCGCAGATCGTGACGTACATAAGTCTCGCTCCGGCAAAACCGAAGAACACCGCCGCCGGCGTGATATACATAAGTATGACGTGATCGTAGTTTTTGCGCATCATATAGTAAAACGCGTAAAGGATCATCAGTATTATCGCCGTGGCGACGAAAAAACCGTGCAGAGAGAATATGCCGCTTTTAAGTGTTTCCATCATTTCACTGTGTCTTTCTCTTCTTTATTTTAAATACGAAATCACGCTGGATTATATAGTTGACCACGAACATCATGGCGTCGTACGCAAGCTTTATCACCGAGTGGACGAGATCTCCGCCGGGTATATAAGCCGTGAGCCGCTGTACGAGCATACCGAGTGCGAGCACCGTTATAACGAGCGCGAAATATTTCAGCGTCGCGCCCTTTTCGTAGTTTTTGCCGCCGAACACGGCGAGTCTGTTGTAGGTGTAGTTGAAAACTGACGATACGACGCGGGCGATGCCGAACGAAAGCGCGTATCTTATGTTTTCTCCCGCGCCGGAAAACGCGAGCTTCATCAGAAGTATGAAGATTATCCAGTCGAGAAGGAAGGATAAAATGCTTCCCGCTGTATATTTGAGTATGCGCGCGCCGATGCGCAGACCGTCGCGCATGGCGTTGAAATGACTGCCCTTGTTATCGTTTATATATATTGTCGCTATCGTCACCTCATACGGGGATACGCCCCAGTCGTGAAGCTTGAGAAGCATATTCATCTCATATTCGTATCTGTCGCCCTCAAGCTTTATGAGCTCCGGCAGAAGGAACATCGGAAAACCGCGCAGACCGGTCTGCGTGTCGTATATTGAGATACCCGTCGCGAGCTTGTAAAGAAGCCGTGTGAACGTGTTGCCCGCTTTTGAGCGGAACGGCACGTTTTTGTCGAATTTTCTTCCGCCGATTATCATATCGCCGGGATGACCGTACAGCGCTTCCGCGACCTTTTTTATATCCGACACGGTATGCTGTCCGTCGCAGTCCGCGGTCACAACGCCGCCCGCGGTGTTAAGCTCCTTTTCTATGTATGAAAGACCCGTGCGGAGCGCCGCGCCCTTGCCTCTGTTGACCTCGTGCGTCAGTATATGACAGCCGAGGCGTTCGCATTCCGCAAAAACGTCCCTGAACTGCTCTCCGCCGCCGTCGTCAACGCAGACTATTTTGTCAAAGCTTGACAAAAGCTCGGTGACAAACGGCACCATCTGATCGTATACGGGCTTGTACGCAGGTATCAGTATAACGTAATCCTTTAAATCAAATTCCATAAAAACTCCGTTATTTGAAATAGATAATGTCGCTTATCTCTCTTTCGCCGCTTCCGGACGGGTGATTTGTTATCTTACCGTTAAGCCAGAGAGTCGTCGATCCGCCGCCGTCGAGGTTATACGCCGTCTTGCAGCCGAGCGACGCCATCGTGTCGGCAAGCTCTCTGAAATTCATACCGCCTATCGTGTTCCAGCCGCCCGCGCCGTTCGGTTCCCGTATGGCGTCAACGACGAGAAAGATATAATGGAGCTTATCCACCTGTCCTATCGCCGTTCTCGGCTCGCGCGCCCAGTCCTTGCTTGAAAGATTCGGCGTGTTGAAGCTCTGCAGCGCTTTGTAATTCTCCACAAGCGTCGGACCGAAGCACCAGGACTGGAACACTCCCGAATCGGCGAGCGCCTTGCCGTCCTGCGCGTCGTTTTTGCACGTAATGAGATCACCGTATCTGTTGAGATAGCAGAGGTCCCATCCGTCCGCCTTTTTGTTTCTGTACATTTTCCCCTCGCGGATGATTATACCGTTGTAACGGAAGCCGCAGTAATCTCCGTTCACTGCAAAGCCCGCGCCGACCGTCGCCGCAATTCTCGACGTGTATAACACGCCGCCTATGCTGTTGTTTGCAAAAGCGGTGTGAAAATCATATACGCTTTTGACCTTGATATCGCAGATGTAATAGTTGAGTTTGCCGTCTTTGACGTTCGATACGCCTATCTGAACGCGGTCCGTCTTGTATTCTCCGACGAACGTTTCGTTCGGTCCGTACTGTCTGCCGTTGTATTCACGGTAGCCCTGCATGCCCGCGGACGTGTCGGCGGGCTTTGTTTCGGGCGCTTTTTCCGTGGTCGCCGCCTCCGTCGTCTGCTCCGCCGTGGTCACGCGGTCTGTGTCCGTTTCCGTGTCCGTTTCCGTATCCGGCGGCTCCGCCGTGTCGGCGGTCCCGGTCGTTTCTTCCGCGGGATCCGTATCCGTTTCGTCAGGACCGGTCGTCTGATACGCGTCCGTCGTTATATCCGGCTCCGTTTCCGTATCGAACGTTTCATCCTCCGGGATGAACGGCGGAACGTACGGCTCGTCGTCCGCCGCCTTTGACGGCGACGTGCACAAAAGTCCGACCGCGACGATCATCACCGCCGTGACTATGACTATCACCCTGAAGCCGATCTTCGTTATTCTGAACTGATTTTCCGGCTTTTTTCCGTTGTTATCCATCATTACCTCTTCAAACCGACGTAAATCCCACTTTTCTGTAAACCTTTGAGAGCGTCTTGCGCGCAAGATACGCCGCCTTCTCGGAATTCTGCTTCATTATCATTTCAAGATACGCCTTGTCGGAAAGATACTGTTTATATCTTTCCTGTATCGGCGCAAGCTCCGCCGCGACAGCCTCGCCGACAGCAAGCTTGAAATCGCCGTAGCCTTTGCCCGCAAACTCGGCTTCTATCTCGCCGTCGCCCTTTCCCGTAACGCAGGAATATATCGTCATAAGGTTTGATATACCGGGCTTGTCGTCCGCGCGGCGAACGACGGTGTCGGAATCCGTGACGGCGCGCTTGAATTTGCGGATTATCGTATCCTTATCGTCAAGTATGCGCACTACCGCGTTTTCGTTCGGGTCGGATTTTGACATTTTCTTTTCCGGCTCCGCCAGCGACTGTATCCTCGCTCCCGTCCTTCTTATGACCGGCTCCGGCACCGTGAACGTCGGGCCGTAGACGGTGTTGAAGCGATTCGCTATATCGCGCGTAAGCTCTAAATGCTGTTTCTGGTCGTCCCCTATCGGAACGAGATCCGTCTGATATAAAAGTATGTCCGCAGCCATAAGCACGGGATACGTGAACAGGCCCGCGTTTATGTTATCCGCGTTTTTCTGAGATTTATCCTTGAACTGCGTCATACGCGACAGCTCTCCGAACATGGTATAACAGTCGAGCACCCACGCGAGCTGAGCGTGCGCCGGAACGTGGCTTTGCACGTATAATATATTCTGCTCCGGGTCAAGTCCGCACGCCATATAAAGCGAGAGCACCTCGTACGTCCTGCGCCGGAGCTCCGCGGGATCCTGACGCACGGTTATCGCGTGCTGGTCGACTACGCAGTATAAGCACGTATATTCATCCGGCGAATATCTTGAAAAATTGCGGAGCGCGCCGAAGTAATTGCCGACAGTCAGATTTCCGGACGGTTGTATTCCGGAAAAGACGTTTTTTTTCTTTTCGTTTTCCATAGTCTATCCTCTGTAATCCGTTATGGTGTTTTTCATTATTTCCACGCCCTTTATTATCTGTTCGTCCGTCGGCGTGGAGTAGTTGAGACGGAAGCCCGTCGAAGGCCTGTTCGTATCGCAGTTAAACGTTTTTCCGGGTACGACGACGAGCTTGTTTTCTGCAAGAGCCTTTACGAAACCGTCATGATCCTTACATCCGTAAAGCGACGCCCAGATGAAAAGCCCTCCGTCCGTTTTTGTGTATTCGATCCTTTCTTCGCCTATCGTATCGAGACAACTCATCATCAGCGACGCTTTTTTGCGGTAAAGCTCCCGTATGCGTTCAACGTGTCCGTCAAGGTCGAATTCCGTCATGAATTTATGGCAGACCATCTGAAAGAGCAGATTTGTATGAACGTCGTTCACCTGCTTGCAGACGGCGATCTTCGTCGCTATATCGCCGTGGCATATGACGTAGCCGACGCGCATGCCGGACGACAGGATCTTTGAAAACGAGCTGCAGTAAACAACGCGTCCCTCCGTGTCCATACTCTTTATCGTCGGCACGTCCGCGCCCGAAAAACGCAGCTCGCCGTAAGGGTTGTCTTCAAGTATCATCAGGTCGTATTTTTCAGCTATCCGCAGGCATTCTTTCCGCACCTCGTAAGGCATCGTTTTGCCGGTCGGATTCTGAAACGTGGGGATCAGGTACAACAGCTTTGCGTTTTTTGTTTCAGCGACCGTTTTCTCAAGTTCAAAGGGATCTATCGAGCCGCCCTTTATCGGAACGCCGACTGTCCGGAGCCCGTGCGCGCGGAAAGCGTTGAGCGCGCCTATGAACGTAGGATCCTCGCATATCACCGCGTCGCCTCTGTTGCAGAGGACCTTTGCGGTAAGGTCTATCCCCTGCTGACCTCCCGTCGTAATTATCGCCGTGTCGTATTCCCCGCCTATGCCGAATATGCATTTGTTTCTTTTGAGCACTTCATTACGCAGGGGCGTATAGCCCTCCGTTATGCCGTACTGCAACGCGACTGAGGCGTTGTCCGACAGTATCTCATCTGTAAACGTGCGGAACTGCTCTACGGGAAAGCTCTGCGGTGACGGATTGCCCGCGGCAAAAGAGATGACGGACGGGTCCGTCAGGGACTTGAATATTTCCCTTATCGCGGACGGCTTCAACGGCTCCGTGTTGTCCGAAAACGAAAATTTCATCTCTTTTCTCTCCGATGATATAAATATACAAAATGAATTATACCACAAGCTCTGTACTAATTCAAGACGTTTTTGAAAACTCCGGTACAATTTTTATCGAAATTTATTGTATAAAGCGGAAAAATTAGTAAATATTTTTATTTCGCGTATTGCAAAACGTAAAAAAATAATATATAATATACAAAGAATTATGATCGGGAGCGAATATGAAACTGTCGGAATATAAAAACCATATAAAAAACAAACGCGTGTCGGTCGTGGGCCTCGGGGTAAGCAACGTACCGCTCATCGAATTTCTTCATAAATGCGGCGCGAAGATAACCGCGCGCGACAAAAAGCCCGCGGACGCGCTCGGCGAAGCGGGCGAGGTATTGAAGCGGCTCGGCGTGCGCCTCGTATGCGGGGACGGATATTTGTCTGATATCGGCGACGACGTGATCTTCCGCTCGCCCGGTATAAGATACGATATACCCGAATTCACGGACGCCGTGTCGCGCGGCGCCGTCATATCGAGCGAGATGGAGCTTTTTTTCGAGCTTTGTCCGTGCGATATAATCGGCATCACCGGCTCCGACGGCAAGACCACAACGACGACCGTGACTTCGCTGATACTGAAAAAACAGGCTGAGCTTGACGGATCAAAAAGGAAAATATATCTGGGCGGCAACATCGGCACGCCCCTGATAGGGTACGTTGAGGAAATAAAGCCGGACGATCTGTGCGTGGTCGAGCTTTCGTCGTTCCAGCTTCACACGATGACGAGGTCGCCGCATATCGCCGCGATAACGAACATAACGCCGAACCATCTTAACTGGCATACCGATATGCGGGAGTATATCGACGCAAAAACGAATATTTTCACGCATCAGTCCGCCTCCGACAGAGTTGTTTTGAATTATGAAAACGACGTGACGGCAGAGCTTGCGGAAAAGGCGAAAGGCACAGTATATTTCTTTTCCTCAAAGAGGACGCCGCCGTCGGATAACGCCGTGTATGAGGAAAACGGCGTGATATATCTTAAGGAAAACGGCGTACCGAAAAAGATAATGAACACGGCGGATATCCGCCTCGTGGGGCGGCACAACGTGGAAAATTATATGACCGCTATTGCATTGACCGCCGGATACGTCACGCCCGAAGCCGTCGCCGCGATCGCGCGTGAATTCAACGGCGTCGAACACCGCCTTGAATTCGTACGCGAGCTTGACGGGGTAAAGTATTACAACGGCTCGATAGATTCATCACCCACGAGAACTATCGCCGCGCTGTCCTGCTTTGACACGCCCGTAGTCGTTATATTAGGCGGTTATGACAAAAACCTCGATTACGAGCCGCTCTGCGAGCCGCTTTATAAGCATGCGCATACTGCGGTTCTGACGGGACAGAACGCGGAAAAGATATATAAAGCGCTGTGCGATCACGGGATCCCGGAGGATTTTGAGATGATCAAAGAGCCGGATTTTGAAAAAGCCGTATATGCGGCAAAGAACGCCGCCCGGCCGGGCGACACAGTCATCCTCTCCCCCGCCGCCGCAAGCTTCGACCGTTTCAAAAACTTCGACGAACGCGGGAAAGTATTCA
>CACZOH010000012.1 GCA_902782785.1 uncultured Ruminococcus sp.
AAGCGGCTTTCTACGGCCCGAAGCTCGATGTCAACGTAAAGCCCGCCGTCGGCGCGGAGATAACGCTTTCGACCTGCCAGCTCGACTTCTGTCTGCCGGCTAAATTCGACCTCAAATACGTCGACAAGAACGACGAGAAAAAGACGCCCGTCGTGCTTCACAGAGCCATCCTCGGTTCGCTTGACAGATTTATGGCGTATATCATAGAGGAAACAAAGGGCAAATTCCCGCTGTGGCTCGCGCCCGTGCAGGTAAAGGTCCTTCCCGTCAGCGTAAAGACGATGGATTACGCCGAGAAGGTAACGGACGAGCTTGAAGCCGCCGGTCTGCGCGTTGTGCTTGACGACCGCGACGAGAAGATAGGCTACAAGATCCGCGAGGCGCAGTCGATAGACCGCGCGCCGTATATGATCATAATCGGTCAGAAGGAAGCGGACGAGAACAATATCTCCGTAAGGAACAGAGATACCGCCGAAACGGAGGTAATGTCCGTTTCTGAATTCGCCGCGATGGCTGAGAAGAGAATCAAAGAAAAAAATTAACAATGCGTCAACAATTTATTTGTTAACTTGCACCTGTAAGGTGATATAATAACATAAACGGTTTAAACATCATTTAAAGGAGGAAAAAACAAAAATGAAAAAACTTGTTTCAGTTATGATCTGCCTGGTACTCTGCCTCGCGTTCGCGCTCTCCGCTTTTGCGGCAAGCCACGCTCCGGCGGTAAAACCCGGCACGGTCATGTATGAAAACGACTTTTCGTCCGACGACATCTCCGATTTCAGAGCATGGAACGGCGTTGTTGCGGCAGACGGAAAGCTTGCTCTCGGCTCAGGTGACAACTGGATAGCCGGCGGCCCTCTTGCGGCGACCGAGGCGACTTATAAGAACTATATCGCCGAATTCGATCTCGCGGGCGACGGACGCGACTGCTATTACGGATTTTCCATCCGTATCCCCGAGGATGCGGGTGACGGCAGCGCCATGAACGGCGGCAGATTCGGTATTCCTTCACCTTCCGAGATGACCACGGGTATCACGTTCGATACGTTCATCTCCGCCAGCAAGAACGCGGATCTCGGCGGAAAAGCCATAGGCATAACGTTCTGCGACGGCGCGGCGAACGGCGACGCTCCCGCGTTCACCATAGTTTATCCGGAAGGCTTTGACGGCAAAGCCGAAACGAAATTCAAAGTAGTTGATACGGGCGACGTCATCACGCTTTACATTGCGGGCAAGGAAGTCGTTACGATAGAGCTTTCCGAGCTTGTTGACGGTTACTACGGCAAAGCCGTGGTTTATACGGCTGACGGCGCCGAGCTCGGCAATTGCGCCGTGACCGTTGCGGAGGAAGGACGCATAAGCTTCTATCAGAGAAACAATTTCGTCACCGTCGACAATCTTAAGATAACGGCGGCTGAGGAAGCCTCCGGCGACGACCAGCCCTCCGATCCCACACCCGTTAACCCGGGCACGGCTGACGCGGCGGTCATAGCAATTGCAGCGGTAGCCTGCATCGCGCTTGCCGGTGTTGTGATAGCGAAGAAAGTCAGATAATAAGGCAAACCGAAAAACCGGCTGAGTCGATCTCAGTCGGTTTTTTATATTGCGGAAAGTCAGCCTCTCTCCGCTTTTATTTTCTCGTATCTTTGCCTTACGTTTTCAAGAAACGGCTCCCAGAGGTCGTTTTCGCGTATGACCTGCGGGCAGTTTTTGCCGGAAAAGTCGTTATGCTGCTTTACCTGTTTTATCGTCAGCTTGTATTTATACATCAGCTCGGCTACAAGCTGAGCGGCGTTGTCAAGCGCGCGGTCAAAATATTTTGACGGATTTCTTGTCCCTTCCGTCTCGTGGTTCACGCATATCTCGATACCGATACCGTTCGTATTTCCGAGTCCCTCGCGTCCGTCTCCGGCGTGCCACGCGCGCTCCTCCTCGGGCAGGTGCTTGAAAATGGTCTTGTCGTCGACCGTGTAATGCCACGACGTTTTAGTTCCGTCCTGCTTTATGTAATTTCTGTGCGAGTTGGCGTCCGCGCCTATATTGAAGTTGCCCGTGTTGTGTATGACTATGCTTTTTACCTTGTAGTTTCCGCCCGGGCGGTTGTATCTGCCCTCGGGAATGTAATCCGCGACCACCGTGATATCCTGCTTCGTGCCCTCGCCTATCCTCCAGGTATAGCGCCCGGGCTTTTTCTGTACTATGTACGCCGCGCCGCGCCATATCGTCTCAAACTCGGAGACGAGATAACGCACCTCCACCTGCTTTATCGCGGGGTCGTTGACTATAAGGTAATCCTTGCCGTCCTTCGTCTCGTAACCGATTACGCACATCAGGTGTCCGCTCGTCGAATAATCGGGGAAACCGGAGCCCGCAAGCTGACCTTTTTTGATCTTAACGCTGCATACGACGGGAACGTTCTTTGAAAGCGCCCATTTCAGCGCCTTTATATCGTACAGGTCGACGAATGCGCTGTACCCGAGCTCTCCGGCGTACGCCACGTTGAACGACCAGTTGCCGTAGATATCCTCGCCGTTGTCATAGACGCCGTCCGCGGTGTTCTTTATGTTAAAGCCCTTTTCGCCGTAGTAATCGCGCACCATCGTAAGCGACGTCGGCGAGCAGATGCGCCCGCCGATATCGGCGACGTCATACTGATAACGCTTTCTGACCTTCAGCTTTACTGATCCCGCCGTCGCGTTCTTTGTAAGCGCCGCGTCCTCTCTGTCCGTCGCTACCGTCACGTTATACAGTACGGGCGGCGTGTCGCCGGTCTGCTTCAGTTTGACTATAAGCTTTATCGCCGTGCATTTTTCTTTGAGCGTCAAGGTGTCTATATCAAGCTCTCCGTTTTTATCCTTTCTGGAATTGCTCTTTGACACGCCCTGCACCGCGCTCCACACGCCCCACGAATACGGCTCGGTATAGCTGCCGTCGGGCAGCTTTGCCATAAGCGACACCTCGACCGTGCCGCCCTTTGTGTCCGCGTTCCAGCTGAGCACGATTTTTTTGAATTCACCGCCGGGCGTCAGTTCGTCCGAGGTGAAAACGCCGGTTTTCCCGTTCGATTCCACCGTCAGCCCGTCGTATTTGAATATCACGTTTTCAAAATCGCCCTTAAGCTCGTTTGCGGAATACATCGTCGCGCGGTTGAACAGCTTCTCGTCCGGTTTGTAAAAATCCTTTGTCACGATCTTCGGCAGCTTGTCCGCTTTTAAAATTATCTCTTTGTCGGTATTCACTTCTTCCGTCTCCTCCGTTTCGGTCGCGGCTCCGGTTTCGCTCTTTGCCGCCTCCTCCGTTTTCTCCGCCTCCGTTTCCGATACGGCGGCGGGGACGACGGGCGCCCTGTTCGTCATGAAAAACGCAAAAAGACCTCCGCCGATAAGAAACGCGGCGACGACCGCGATAACGGTCACCGCTTTTGCGGTATTGTTCTTTTTTTCGGGCGGCGCGCCGTTTCCGGATCCTGACGGAGGGCTTTTTACACCCTCCGTCCCGTTTGTCACGTTTTGGTTTTCCGCGTTGTTTTCGCGGTGCTCTTCGTTATTTTCCGTCATTGCTCAAAGCGATATTTGCCCGGCGCCAGAGTTATTATCACTCTGCCGTCTTTTTGCTCAAATTCGTCAAATCCGTGCTCAACGCCGTTTACCGTAAACGTTTTCTTATCCGTCAATACCGGCAGATGAAGCGCCGCGGGAACGGGCGTCGCCGCCTCGTATACAAAGCCGTTTTCGGTGCTCCAGTTTGATTCTATCCTGCCGTGCCTGCTGTCGTAATGCGATTTTACCCACGTTATCTTTTCCTGTCCCTCGGGGATCTGTCCGGGCGTTCTCGTGTCGGGCGTGGGACGGAGTATAACGCGCTCGAAGCCGTAAGCCCCGGGATCGACCTCGATGCCCGCGACGTGGCGGTACATCCATTCCTGTACGGAGCCGTAGGCGTAGTGGTTGAACGAGTTCATTCCCACGTCGCCGAAGCCGGTCGCTATCGTGTAGGAGTTCCAGCGTTCCCATATCGTCGTCGCGCCCTGATCCACGCTGTAAAGCCACGACGGATTCGCCGTCTGCAGAAGCAGGGAGTACGCAAGATTGCAAAGTCCGTTTTCCGCGAGTATCTCGTTTAAAATGCCCGAACCGACGAAGCCGGTGGAGAGTTTATAACCGTTATCCTTTATCTTCTGCTCAAGCGCCTTTATCGCGGCGGTCCTGTGCTCTCCCTCGAGCATATCAGTCATCAGGGCGAGCAGATAGCCGGTCTGCGTGCGGTATTCGGGCTTCAGATCGCCGCCCTCGCAGTATCTTTCGCAGAACGCCGATCTGATAAGCTGATAAAGCGTGCGGTAAT
>CACZOH010000013.1 GCA_902782785.1 uncultured Ruminococcus sp.
GGCGATAAGCTGCGGGAAAAGCGTTACGTACGCGCCGAAGGACGTTATGCGCTTCTGCACGGACGCGTCGCCTCTGTAAACGTCTATAACGTAGGAGAGGGCCTGGAACGTGTAGAAGGAAATGCCGATAGGCAGGGAAAGTCCGAGCAGCGGGATATTGACGCCGGGGATGAGGTTTATAATGCTGCCGACTATGAAGTCGTAATATTTGAAAAATCCGAGAATGGCGAGATTTAATATAACGCTTATGACAAGCGCGGTCTTCGCCTTCTTTTTGTCCGCTCTGAATTTGTCTACCATATAGCCGCATACGTAGTCGACCACTATGGTGAAGATCATCAGAAACAGATAGATCGGCTCTCCCCAGCCATAGAATACAAGGCTGATTATGAGAAGCCAGATGTTTCTCAGCTTGCGCGGGAACAGGTAGTAAAACCCGAGCGCGATTATCAGATAGAGAAACAAAAATTCAAGAGTTGAAAAAACCATAAGCAAATGTGCCGTAAAAACGGCGCTCCTTTTTTTGCATTACGTTCATTATATGATAAAAAACATCATAAATCAAGACAGTTTTGATTTCGGACCGTAAAAAAAACAAGGCGCGTTTTTGTGTGTTCTGCACAAAAAGAGAAAAAACCGTTAAACAATTGAGAATTAAAGATTAAGAATAACGAAGCTATACGAAACGTCCGGCGGGACAAACGTTTATATGACAAAGAACAACGCCGGAAGAAAATGCGGAATTTATATATATTTTTAATTTAAGTCTTTACTTTTGGGCTTTTCCGTGTTATAATCAAAGAAAAACGACGGAGATGATCAGATGGCTCTTTTTGAAGTTACGGAGAACGACAGGAGGATATACGAAAAAGAACTCAAAGACTTCCTGCCGGACAAGATCCTTGACGTGCACACGCACGTCTGGCTTGAAAAATATACGGAACCGCTGCCGGAAAACGAGGATATGCGGATGGTGCTCTGGCCCAAGCTCGTAGCGCGCGACAACAGCGTGGAGGATCTGCAGGAGACCTACCGCCTGATGTTCCCGGGCAAGGACGTGTCCGCGCTCATGTTCACAAGCGAGGTGCACAGCATCGAAAGCGGAAGAAAAAACAACGAATACGTTTCGGAATGCAGTAAAAAAACGGGCTGGCCCGCGCTGTACTACAGTCACCCGACGCAGAGCGCGGACGAAGTGGAGAAGATGATACGCGAAGGCGGATTTCTGGGGATAAAATCATATCTGAGCCTCTCGCCCGCCTATATACCGGAGGCGGAGATACGCATATTCGACTTTTTCCCGAAAAATCAGCTTAAGCGGATGGATGAGATGGGAGCGATCGTAATGCTCCATATCCCGCGCAACGGGCGGTTGAGGGACCCCGTAAATCTTGAGCAGATACTTGAGCTCAAAGCGGAATTTCCGAACGTCCGCGTGATAATAGCGCATATAGGACGCGCTTACGTAAAAGAAGACGTCGGAAACGCGTTCACGGATTATTTATACAAAGTCCCCGATCTGATGTACGACTTTACGGCAAACTGCTGTGAATACGCGATCACCGAGGTAATACGTCACGCGGGACCGAAGCACGTTATGTTCGGCACCGATATGCCGATACTGCGTATGAGGACGCACAGAATAGAGGAAAACGGAACGTACATAAATCTTGTGCCGCCCGGACTTTACGGCGACCCGTCGCAGGACAGACACCTGCGCGAGGTAAGCGTAAAGGAGGCGGAGAAGATAACGTTTTTCGCCTACGAGGAGCTTCTCGCCCTCAAGCGCGCGTGCAAAACGCTCGGCTGCACAAAAGAAGACGTTTCCGATATGATGTATAACAATGCAAAAAATCTGATAGACGGCGCAAGGCGCTCTATATACGGAGAATAAGGAGAAAAATATGAAAAAGATCAAAGTAGGTTATCTGCCCTTTTACATCAAGCTGTACGACGACAAAAGCTCAAAATGGAGAGTTTCCTGCGTCGCCTACATGAACAAACTCATAAAAATGATAGAGGATCGCGGATTTGAGGTCGTCTGCGCGGACGAGATCTGCCGCATAAAGCCCGAATTCGACCGCGCCGCCGCAAAATTCAACGCGGACGACGAGATATGCGCGATAGTTACTCAGCATCTCGCGTACTCGCCTTCTCTCGAGAGCATCGGTGCGCTGAAGAGCCTTAAGGCGCCGATAATAATATTCGACACAACGCCCGACAAAAAGATAATGGAATATTCCGAGAGCGAAGACAGGATAATGGACAACCACGGTATCCACGGCGTTCAGGATATGTGCAATATGTTAAAGCGCAATAAGATACCGTACGAGCTCTGCGTGGGTCACGCGTCAACGCCCGGCGTTCTTGATGAGCTTTGCGATCATATCCTCGGCGCGTACGCGGCAAAATGCTTCAGATCCGCGCGTATCGGTATGGTCGGCGGCGAGTTTGAGGGTATGGGCGATTTCAGGATCACCGACGCTGAATACGAAAGCAAAATAGGCGTAAAGACCGTCAGGATGACAAAAGCGGACGCGGAAAAATACCTTCCGCAGATAACGGAAGAGGATATCGAGCGCGAGCTTGAATACGACCGCGCGAATTACGTCATAAAAGCGGAGAACACGGATAATTACAGAGCCGAAACAAAAGCGGGTCTCGTTATGCGTAAATGGATGGAGGAGGAGAAGCTCGACGGCGTTACGATGAACTTCCTGCACGCGGACGAGGCGGGTCTTCCTAAAGTGCCGTTCGTCGAGTGCTGTAAGATAATGGGCCGCGGACAGGGCTATGCGGGAGAGGGAGACAACCTCACGGCGGGGCTCGTGGCGGCGCTTATAAAGACCTTCCCCGAAACGACGTTTACGGAAATGTTCTGCCCGGACTGGGACAGAAACGTCATACTTCTGAGCCATATGGGAGAGATGAACCCGATGCTCACGCAGAAAAAGCCGACGATCTACGACAAGCCGTTTGAATACAATTCCTGCGGCGACACGGTCACGCTCTGCGGCTGTTTCAAAACGGGAAGCGCGGTATTCGCCAACTTAGCGCCTACGGACAAGGGCTTTTCGCTTATCTTATCCGAGGTCAACATAATCCAGAGCGGAACGTCTGACAAAGCGTACATAAAAGAAGTGCGCGGCTGGATGAAACCGCATCTTCCGCTCCGTCAGTTTTTGAAGGAGTACTCGCTCGAGGGCGGCACGCATCATTCCGCGATGGTATACAACGCCGATCTGAACGCCCTGATCACCTTCGGTCACCTTATGGGTTTTGACGTGCGCGTTATCTGAGGTGCGGTATGAAGAAAAAGATAAGAACGCCTTATTTTGAGATAGGCACAAAGAATTACATCTACGGCGATACGGTGCTGGAATACGCGAAGGCCGCCGATAAGGCGGCTGAAAAGTACGATATAGACGTGCTTTTCATAACGCCGGCGGTCGAGATACGCCGCGTCGTCGAAAACACAAAGCACCTGATAGTGCTCGCGCCTTATATGGACACGCTCCGCCCGGGGCGCGGAATGGCTGATATCCTGCCGGAGGCGCTTGCCGCCGCGGGCGCGCAGGGCGTCGTAATAAACCACTGCGAGAAGCCGATGAGCCTTCCGCAGATGAAAAAGACGATAGACCGCGCAAGAGAGCTTGATTTTCTCGTCTTCGCCTGCGCGGATACGTTAGAGGAGGCTAAAGCGATAGCGCAGCTTCACCCGGACATAATAAACCCCGAGCCGTCGCAGATAATCGGCGGCGGAAACGGCGTGTCGCCCATGGATTACGTAAAGGATTCCATAAGAGTGATAAAGGAGATATATCCCGATATCCTCGTGGAACAGGCGGCGGGCATAACTAACGGTCAGCAGGTATATGATTTCATTATGGCGGGCTCGGAGGCCGCGGGCGCGGCGTCGGGCATAATGAACGCCGAAGACCCTATAGCGATGATAGACGAAATGATAGCCGCGACGAGACGCGCCGCGGACGATCTGAAGAAGGTTTGAGGAAAGAGAAATGGTATTCAAAAAGAAATTCAAGGTACAGTCAAATCACCGCGCAGTGAGCTTCCACGACGTGACGGATGAAGTCAAGGCGGCGGTCGCCGAGTCAAAAATACAGAACGGTATCGTCGTCGTTTATTCGCACCATACGACCTGCTCCGTGATTACGCAGGAATGCGCGTTCGACAAATCGATGACGGGGCTCGAAACGCTTCAGCAGGACCTTGTCAACGTTTTCGAGGAGTGGATCCCCACGTGCAGATACGAGGGAATGTATTTACACCCCGGAAAAAAGGCGCTTGATTTTGCCGAGACGTGCGGAGAGGACAATTTCGGCTGTCACAACACCGACGCTCATCTGCGCTCGTCTGTAATCGGCAGAAGCGTTACGATCGTGATTGACGACGGTACGGCCGATCTCGGCGACTTCGGACGCGTCCATTTTATCGACTGGGATCAGACGAGAGGACGCGAGCGCACGGTACAAATAATGATAATAGGTGAATGATATGAAGAAGATCACGGTCGTTTTATTGCTTGTCATTATGACGTTTTCTCTTTTTGCGTGCGGTGAAAAGGAATCTCCCGCCGCTTATCTGCCGTCCTTAAGGTACGACAACGTACCGCTTGAGATGCTGACGCTTCTCGTGAACAGAACGAACGGAGACCATTCCGTCGGCGGAAACGAGACCGCGGCGCAGCTCGTCAAACAGTACGTTTCAAGCGTACCGTATACAGAGATATCGGACGGCAGGATAGAGATAAAGAACGGAAGCGACAAAAACGTCGCATACAATACGCGCTTTTCGGGCGTGTTTGACGAAAACGGCGACCTTACCGAATATGAGGAGAAGGACCTTTCAAAGCTTCCCGCGGGAAAATACATAATCTGTCTGCAGGTGGCGGAAAGAAGGGCCGAGTATTCAAGCGTTTATCTTTATATCGCGGGGATAGAAAAGAAATGAAAACAGGATCCGGATTTGAAGAACTGACAAAGCTTCTGCACGAAAACGCTCCGGGCGCCTATATGGCTGCCGAAATGACGGAGAACGGCTATAAAGAAGAGCAGTTCCGCTTGGGAGCGGGCGCGCACAACGTTTATTCAATATCAAAATCGGTCACCTCATGCGCCGTCGGGATACTTGAAGCAGAGGGGAAAATAAAGGATACGGACACTGTGCTCCGATACCTTTCGGAGTATTTCCCCGAAAACTTCGATAAAAAATGGGAGCGCGTGCGTCTCTGCGACGTTATGCACCATAAAACGGGATATTCCGCGGAGGCGAATATCGATATAGACGTAATGGACTTCTGGGCTGACGGACACCCCGATTTTCTGTACCACGTACTGACGCAGCCGCTCATATACGAGCCGGGCGAAGGTCCTTTCGTCTACTGCGACACGAATTATTATCTGATCGGGCGCGTGGTCGAGAAGATAACGGGTTCTACGCTCGGCGCGTTTCTTCAGGAGAGGATGTTCGATCCTCTCAGATGGCGCGGCAACGCCTGGGGCGTCTGCCCGAAAAATCACACTCTCGGAGGTACGGGCCTCTTTGCCACGGCGCGCGACCTTTGCGCATACGGACTTATGCTCGCCTGCGGCGGTGAGTTTGAGGGAGTACGCATACTTACGCCGGAATGGATAAAAAAGGCGAGAGGAGAAAAGGGCTCCTACGGCTACGGCTTTACGAACGCGGGCGACGGCAGATGGTTTCTGACCGGCGGCGCGTACGGTCAGATGGTTTATATTTTCCCGGAGATACGCACGTCGGTCTGTGTGCTCGGACACGATATGCCGGTGGGCGAAATAAACCAAAAGATCGTGCCGCTTTATCTTTGAAAAACGCGAGCATTAAAAAAGAGGTGTTATATGACAGAGATCGGCGTGTGCTGTCTGCCCGACAATTTCGCCGCAGTTAAAGAAGCGGGGCTTGATTATACGGAAATGTCGTTGGCGTATCTGCACGATAAAAAAAGAGAAGAACTGAAAGAAATAAAAGACAAGGCAAACGGGCTGGGGTTAAAAACACCCGGCTTCAACGGATTTTTCGGCGGCGGTATATCGCTTTATAACGATCCGCTTGAAAAGATACTGTCTTACTGCAGGGTGAATTTCGAGGCAGCGAACGCGCTTGACGCGTCGTACTGCGTTTTCGGATGCGGTTGGCTCAGGCGCGTGCCCGCGGGCGCGGACAAAACTGAAACGGTAAAGCGGTTTACCGATATTTTATACCGCATAGCGGAGCTTGCGGGAGAATACGGCGTACAGATCTGCCTTGAACCTTTGTGCTGCGACGAGACGGACGTTATCAACACGTTTGAGGAAGGTCTTTCGGTGTGCCGCGCGGCGGATATCGAAAACCTCGGCTGTCTTGTCGATTTTTACCATTTTTACAAAAACGGAGAGGATCTCTCCGTATTCGACACGCTGAAACCGGGAGAGCCGCGTCACGTGCATCTTGCGCGGCCGGACGCCGACAGGGGTGCGCCGACAAAAAATGACAGATCCGGTCTTGCCTTATGGGCAGAGAAGCTGAAAGCGTGCGGATATGACGGGCGTATATCGCTTGAATGCCGCTGGGGAGGGGATTTTGACGGTGAACTGAAAGCCGCCGCAGAAATACTGAAAGAGGTGTTTGTATGGAAAAAGTAAATGAAAAAACGCTGAAGATCACAGAATACGAACTTCTGGGCAAGCTGCCCGACCCGTTTATATTCGACAACGGAGAAAGGATGACGTCCCCGGATCAGTGGGAGAAAAGAAGAGCGGAGATATATAAGACCGCGGTGGAGCTGCAGTACGGCACACAACCCCCCGCACCCGAATACTTAGAGGTCGAATCGTTGCTTGACTGGTCGCCTTCATGCAAAGGCTACAAGATCCACGCCGGTACGAAGAACAGGCAGATATCGTTCCGTATGCAGGTGCTTTTGCCGGAGAAGCGTGAAGGAAAGATACCGGTCATCGTTGACGGAGATATGTGCTGGATGTATCACATGAACCGTGAGTTTCTCTACGCAGCGCTTAATAAGGGTATAGGCTGGGTCATGTTTGACCGTACGGAGCTGGCGCACGACAACAACAACGAGGGCAGAGGCAAGGGAGCGCTTTACGGCGTTTATCCCGGGTACACGTTCGGAGCGCTCGGCGCATGGGCGTGGGGCTATTCGAGATGCGTCGACGCTCTCGAAAGACTCGATCTTCCGGTCGATCTCGATTTCATCGCGTTTACGGGTCATTCGCGCGGCGGCAAGACCGCGGCGCTCGCCGGCGCTCTCGATACGCGCGCCCGCATAGTCAACCCGAATGAAACGTGCGCCGGCGCCTGCGGATGCTACCGCGTCCATATGAGAGGTGAGGAGGAGCCGGGCGGCATAGCCGAATCGAGAAGCGAAACGCTTGACGACCTGATGCGCGCTTTCGGATTCTGGATGGGAGAAGGTATGGAGGAATACCGCAAGTGTGAGGAAAAGCTTCCGTTCGACACACATTTTTTAAAGGCGATGGTAGCTCCGAGAACGCTTTTCATCTCAGAGGCAGCGGGCGATATCTGGGGCAACCCGGTGGGCTCTTATCAGACGACGGAGGCGGCGGCGGAGGTTTTCAGATTCTTGGGCGCCGAAAAAAATCTGTTCTGGTATTACCGCCGCGGAGTTCACGGACACGCTGTATGTGACGTTGAAATGCTCGTTAACGTCATAAAGCATCAAAGAGACGGAGAGCCGCTCGACGAAAGAATGTTTATACTGCCGTTTAAAAAACTGCCGCCCATTTACGACTGGAGCGCGCCGGAGGGAAAGCAATGATCAGACTGTGCGCGTTTTCGGACGAGGCGTCCGCCTCGCTTGACGGACAGATAAAAGCGCTTAAAAGAAACGGAATATACTACACCGAGCTCCGCGGCGTCGACGGCGTAAACGTCGCCGATATAACGGAGGAGAACGCGGAAAAGATAAAAAACAAACTTGACGAAAACAATATAAAGGTGTGGTCGCTCGGTTCGCCTTACGGCAAGGTCTCTTTGTCCGACGGGTTTTCTGAGGATAAGCTGTTTTCGCAGCTTCACCGCCTCTGCCGTCTCTGCCGTGTGTTCGGATGCGGCAGGATACGCGTTTTCAGCTTTTATCAGGCGTACGACAAAAAAGAAAAGGTCTTCGATCTCCTTAGAAGATCGGTCGGTATCGCCCGCGGATACGGCGTCGGGCTTTATCACGAAAACGAAAAGGATATATACGGCGACACGGCGGAGCGCGTAAAGGAGCTTTACGATAACGTGGAGGGACTTAAATTCGTTTACGACCCCGCAAACTACATACAATGCGGAGAGGACGCAGACAAGACGCTTCCGCTCGCTTCCCTCGCTTCGTATTATCATATAAAGGACGTCATAGCGAAAACCGGAGAGCTTGTCCCCGCCGGTCACGGCGACGGAAAGATCGCGGAGATACTCAAAAGAACGGATTCTGATACGACGCTGACGGTCGAGCCGCACCTCGCCGTATTTTCCGGCTACGCGGAAATAGACGGACGCGAGATGAAGAACAAATACAAATTCAATTCAAACGACGAGGCGTTTGACGCGGCAGCGGCGGCGATAAAAAAACTGCTTGTTGAGAACGGTTACGTTTATGAAAACGGAGGTTACGTGAAGATATGAAATTCGGGTTGAACTTATATTCCCTCCGCACGCTTATAGGCGACGGTGAAAGATTTCTGCAGACTGCGTACGCGCTTAAGGAGCAGGGCTACGATACGATACAGTTTTCGGGCGCTCCGTACGAGCCGGAGGTCATAAAAAGCGTGAGTGAAAAAACGGGTCTGCCCGTCGTTCTGACGCACGTTCCCATGGACAGGATAATAAACGATACGGATAAGCTTATGGCGGAGCACGAGAGCTTCGGCTGCCGCTGTATAGGGCTCGGCGCTATGCCGGCAAACGTGATAGGTACGGATGATTTCAGAAAAACAGTCGAAAAGCTGAACAGCGCCGGCGCGCTGATGGCAAAAAACGGCTTCACCTTCTGCTATCATCACCACCATTTCGAGCTTTACAAACAAGACGGCGAAACGGCGCTTGACTATATGATCGAAAACGCGCCGGACGTACACTTCACGGCTGATACGTACTGGCTTCAGTACGGCGGCGCGGACGTCGTAAAAACGATCGGCAAGCTGGACGGAAGGATAGACTGCCTTCGTCGGAAGGATTACAGGATAAACAAAAAGATAAACGAAAAGGGCGGCGTCTCGTATGAACCGGGCTTCGCACCGGTCGGCGACGGCGTGCTTGATTTCGCCGATATAATAGAAGCGGCGAAAAAGAGCAAAACAAAACATTTTCTCGTAGAACAGGACGACGCGGTGAATTACCCGGAGCCGCTTGAACAGGTCGGCCGCAGCATCAAATATTTAAAGGAGAATTTCAGATAATGAAAAAAGTCAGGTTCGGTATCATAGGCATAGGCAATCAGGGCAGTATGTACGCCGCGCATCTTTTTGCGGGCGGCAGGATAGAAAACGGCGTCGTCACGGCGCTGTGCGACATAAACCCCGCGAAAATAGAAGCGATGAAAAACCGCTTGAACGACGACTCAATAACGTATTTTGAAAACTACAAGGACCTGCTTGACAGCGGTCTTGTCGACGCGGCACTTATAGAGGTACCGCATTATCTGCATCCCGAAATGGTGATAGAGTGCCTGAAACGCGGTATCCACGTTATCTGCGAGAAACCCGCGGGCGTTTATACGAAACAGGTAAGAGAGATGAACGAGGCGGCGGAAAAGAGCGGCGCGCTGTTCGCGATGATGTTCAATCAGAGAACTAACTGCCTTTACAGAAAAATGCGCGAGATAATTGCGGACGGCGGCGTGGGAGAATTACAGCGCGTGACGTGGATAATAACCGACTGGTACAGAACTCAGAAATACTATGACAGCGGATCGTGGCGCGCGACCTGGGACGGAGAAGGCGGCGGCGTTCTGATAAATCAGTGCCCGCATCAGCTCGACCTCGTTCAATGGGTCGTAGGCAAGCTCCCGACGTCCGTGCGCGGCTTTTGCGAATACGGCAAGTGGCACGACATAGAGGTCGAGGACGAGGTAACGGCGTATTTCAGATACGATAACGGAGCGACCGGCGTTTTCATAACCACGACCGGCGAAACTCCCGGGACCAACCGCTTTGAGGTGTCCGGCACCGGCGGCAAGCTCGTATGCGAGAACGGAGAGCTGCGCTGGTACAAGAACAGAAAAGACAGTCAACTCTTCTCAAAGGAATGCGATCAGGGCTTCAGTATACCCGGAACGGACAGAATGGAAGTCGAGGTCGACGGCAAAAACCCCCAGCACGAGGGCATAATAAACAATTTTGCAAACGCGATACTCGGTATAGAGCCGCTTTTCGTCGACGGAAAAGAAGGCATACGCGGCGTCGAGCTGATGAACGCGATAGAGCTTTCGGGCTGGAAGGACGGCAAGGAGATAACTCTCCCCGTATCGGAGCGCGAATATTTAAGATACCTTAACGCAAAAAGAAAAACGTCACGCTACAAAGCCGCGGCGGACGATACCGTGGCTGACACGACGGGAACGTTTGAAAGCAAAAAAATATGAGATCGGCTGTTATAGGCGTCGGCACGGCGGGGAGCATACACACCGCCGTCCTGCGCGAGCGCGGAAGTCTTTGTGCGGTTTGCGATATCGACGAAAACAAACTGACCGGATACAAAGATCTGCCCGCATATACGGATTATAAAAAAATGATAACGGAGCAGAAGCCCGACGCCGTTCATATCTGTACTCCGCATTATCTTCACGCGGAAATGATAATTTACGCTTTATCGCTCGGTATAAACGTTCTGTCGGAAAAACCGCTCTGCATAAGCCGCGAACAGATAAACGCGGTGCTTGAGGCGGAGAGAAAATCCGACGCGGTCCTGGGCGTCTGCTTTCAGAACAGATACAACAAAGAAAGCGTATTCGTTAAAGAATATCTGAGAGATAAAAAGGTCATTTCCGCCGTCGCGCAGGTCGCCTGGCACAGGACAAGAGAGTATTACGCCTCGGGCGAATGGCGCGGCAAATACGCGACGGAGGGCGGGGGAGTGCTTATAAACCAGGCGCTCCACACGCTTGATCTTCTGCAGTATTTTGCCGGTATGCCCGAAAAGATAGTATCGAACGTCTGCAATCTCACGTTGTCGGACGATATCGAGGTTGAGGATACTGCGGTGATACAGAGCGCGGGCGGCGCGGGTATAACGCTCTTTGCAACGAACGGCGCCTCGTCGGATATGCCGGTGACCGTGACGGTAAGAACGGAGGACGGGCTGATATATATGATACCGGATCACGTTTATATAAACGGAGCCGAACAGAATCTGACGGAGACGTATGCAAAAAAGCTCGGGAAGGACTGCTACGGCTCCGGTCACTCGCTTCTCATATCGGATTATTACAGATGTTTGCAGAACAAAGAAAAATTCCCGATAGACGGAGCCGAGGCGTCAAAAGCCGTAAGGCTTGTGCTTGCCGCTTACAGAAGCGGCGGAAAGACGGTAGTTGTGTGATATGGCGGCAAAATGGATAACCGCTCCCGAATTTTCGGATCTGACGCCCGTAAACGTGTTTCACCGCGAGAGGGAGAGCACAAGGGTCGGAAACGACGTTGAGCGGCAGGATTCGCATATACTTTTCAGGAAAAAGATCAGCCTGAGGGAACAGCCGAAAAGGGCGATATTGACGGTGACCGCGGACGACAGGTATAAGCTTTACGTAAACGGCGATTTTGTGACCGAGGGACCGGTCCCGTCGTATCATTTCAGATACAGATACGACACAGTCGACGTGACAAAATATCTGAAAAAGGGCGAAAATACCTTTGCGTTCCACACGTTATACCAGGGACTCATAAACCGCGTTTTTCAAAGCGGCGACCGACGTCACGGGCTTTACTGCGAGCTTTTATGCGACGGAAAGACCGTTATGCAGAGCGACGAGAGCTTTTTATACCGTTATCACGGCGGATATACGCCCGTAGGTAAAGTCGGATACGATACGCAGTTTCTTGAAGACTTTGACAGCGGCGCGGCGGAGGCGGATTTTTTTGAGCCGTCATTCAACGACGCCGGATGGGACAACGCCGCGGCGGTAAAAAACGACGACCATATCCTGACGGAGGGTGTTTCAAAGCATTTGGTTTTTGAAAGAATAGAGCCGCAGACTGCGGAAAAACGCAAAGATACGCTTTTTATCGATTTCGGCGGCTGTTTTGTCGGATATCTGCACGTTAAGGCCAAGGGCAAAAAAGGCGATACCGTAACGGTGAGATGCGGGCAGGAACTGAACGGCGACGGAAGCGTGAGATATAATCTCCGCGCAAACTGCGTCTATGAGGAGAAATGGACGCTGTCCGGAAATACCGACACGCTTGACTGGTTCGATTATAAATCCTTCCGTTACGCGGAGCTGACGGGCGGCGCGGAGCTTTATGATGTTTATCTCTTGTCGCGCCACTATCCGTTCGAGCTTTCGGCGGAAATAAGAAACGAATACAGGGACGACGAGGATATAAAAAAGGTATTCGATCTGTGCGTGCGCTCGCAGAAATACGGCGTGCAGGAAATGGTCATGGACTGTATGGAGCGCGAAAAGGGCGTGTATCTCGGAGACGGATGCTATACCTCGCTCTGCAATTTCATACTGACGGGCGACGACGCGATGATGCGCCGGTTCATAGAGGATGCGTTTGCGACCTCATCCGTCACGGATACGCTTCTGTCGTGCCTTGACTGTTCAATGATGCAGGAGATCGCGGAATACCCGCTCATACTCGTTGAGCTTATTCTGTGGCATTTCAGACTCACGGGCGATATTGAGTTTTTGAAGAAAAACGCAAACAGAGCGGACAGACTGATGACCGCGTACAGAAAATATGAAAAAGACGGCTTGCTGCACGATACGGGAAAATGGTGCGTCACCGAATGGCCCGCGAATTACCGCGACGGATACGCGGTGAATAACGACGGGAATAAGGAACAGCCCGAGCCGCACGTCGCGATAAACGCGTATTACATAAACGCGCTGAAAGCGCTGAATGAAATACATAAAGCGCTCGGATATCCGAAATTCTGCGATACAAGGCCGATTTTGTCAGCGTTTGAAAACGCGTTTTACGACGGCGAGGCGCACCTGTTCTGCGACGGCGTGAACAGCCGGCACATAAGCTATATCGGAAATGCATTCGCGTTCGGCTTCGGACTTTCTTCGGATGACGTTTTTTACGATAATATGACAAAGTGGTTCGGTGAGCGCGGAATAACCGGAACATCGCTTTTCGCGACATTCCCGCTTTTGTGCGGACTTGCAAGGATAAAAAGGTACGATCTTATAAAATCCGCGATAAAGGACAAAAAAGCGTGGCTGAATATGATCGCCGAAGGCGGGACCGCAACGTTTGAATGCTGGAGCAAGGACGGAAAATGGAACACCTCCCTCTTTCACCTTCAGAACACCCACGTCGCAGCTTTCATTGCCGACACAGACCTTTCATTGTTTTTGATATAAAAAAAGAGCCCGCGGGCTCTTTTTTTATGCGTTGTCGGACGCCATTTTTTCCTGTTTGACCTTATGGTCTATGACGTGGCGGGATGCGAGCTCCTTTGTGATATCGTCGATAGAGATCCCCGCTTCGACCATCAAGACCATTACGTGATAGCAGAGATCGGCAATTTCGTAGACGGTCTCTTTTTTATCCTTATCCTTTGCGGCGATAACGACCTCCGTACATTCCTCTCCGACCTTTTTAAGTATCTTATCCAAACCTTTTTCAAAGAGATACGTGGTGTATGAGCCCTCTTTTTTGTTTGTTTTTCTGCCTTTAATGAGCTCAAACAGACCGTCGTATGAAAACTCCGTCATCTCCTGTGACTGAAACAGGGGGTTTTCAAAACAGGATTCAGTCCCGAGATGACACGCGGGTCCGTCCGGTATGACCGCGACGGCGAGCGCGTCTTTATCACAGTCCGCGGTTACGGAGACGATATGCTGATAATTTCCGCTCGTCTCGCCCTTCAGCCACAGCTTTTGTCTTGAGCGCGAGAAAAAGCACGTCAGACCCTTTTCAAGCGAGATATTCAGGCTTTCCTCGTTCATATAAGCGAGCGTGAGTATTTTTTTTGTCACCGCGTTATAAACGATCGCGGGGATGAGCCCCTTTTCGTCAAATTTCAGTTCTTTTACATTTATCATATCCGCACCTCTATACCGTTATCCTTCATTTTTTTCTTCAATTCTTTTATGTCTACCTCGCCGAAGTGGAAAACGGAGGCGGCAAGCCCCGCGTCTACTTTGGGCAAAGCCGTAAAAAGCTTTATGAAATCATCGTATCCGCCCGCTCCGCCCGAGGCTATCACGGGAACGGAGACCGCCTCGCACACGGCGTTTAGCATTTCTATATCAAATCCGCCTTTCACTCCGTCCGTGTCGATCGAATTGACGACTATTTCCCCCGCGCCGGAACCGACGCCGCGCTTTATCCATTCTATCGCCTCTATACCCGTGTTTTCGCGTCCGCCCTTTGAAAAGACCGTAAACACACCGTCAACACGCTTTATATCTACCGAAAGCACCACGCACTGATCCCCGTACAGCTTTGCAGCCTTTTCTATAAGCGACGGATCCTTTATCGCGCCGGAGTTGACCGAGACCTTGTCCGCGCCGCATTTAAGCACCCTGTCAAAATCATTTACCGTGTTTATTCCGCCGCCTACCGTCAGCGGTATGAACACCTTTTTTGCCGTTTCCGTCAGTATATCCGTAAACAGCCGACGCCCTTCATAAGACGCCGTTATGTCGTAGAAAACAAGCTCGTCCGCGCCCGCTCTGCTGTAATATTCCGCCAGCTCCACGGGTGATGCGACGTTTTTCAAGCCCTTGAAATTTACCCCCTTGACCACACGCCCGTCGCGCACGTCAAGGCAGGGGATTATCCTTTTAGTTATCATTTTATCATCTCTTTCGCCTTTTTAAGATCGATCTTTTTTTCGTAATACGCGCGCCCGATAATCGCTCCGTATATCCCGCAGCGTGAAAGCTCCTCCAGATCCTCGTACGACGATACGCCGCCCGATGCGGTTATATCCATATCGTACCTTTCCGTCAGCTCCCTGTAAAGCGGTCTGTTCGTCCCCTTCAACGCACCGTCGAAGCCTATGTCGGTACAGATGAGCGTCCTTACCTTGTATCCCTGCATCTTTTCGCAAAAATCATATACGTTGGTATCGGAGCTTTCAAGCCAGCCCTTTATCGCTATTTTGCCGTTTTTTATATCCGCGCCCACGGCTATCCTGTCGCCGTATTTTGAAAGCGCCATTTTGAGAAATCTCTCGTCAGACAGCGCTCCGGTGCCGAGTATGACGCGGTCTATACCTGCCGACAGATATCTGTCGACCGTTTTCATATTTCTTATACCGCCGCCGACCTCGCAAAAAAGTCCGGAGCTTTCCTTGATCTTATTAACCGTATCGAAATTCGGCGTTGTTCCGTCGCGCGCGCCCTGAAGATCGACGATATGTATATGCGTCATTCCGCTTGCTTTGAAATCGAGCGCAACGGCGGAAGGATCCATCGAATACACCGTCATTTTATCGTAATCGCCGTGCAGCAGTCTGACCGCCTGTCCGTCGTAAATATCAATTGCGGGAAAAAGTATCATATTACAGCTCCAGAAATGCTTTTAAGATTTTTAAACCCACGTCGCCGCTTTTTTCAGGATGGAACTGACAGCCGTAAACGTTATCCGATTGTACGGACGCGGTAAGATACGCGCCGTATTCGGTCTTTGCCGTCACGTTTTCGTCGCAATCCGCGGCGTGGTACGAGTGAACGAAATAAACGTGGTCGCCGTTTTTTATATATTTGAATATAGGCGTTTCTTTTTTGAAAATGAGCGCGTTCCAGCCAATGTGCGGTATTTTATAATCCTTAGGGATGATATCCGCTATCGGCTTTACGCATCCTTTTATCAGCGCAAGTCCCTTGTGTTCTCCGTATTCATAGCTTTTTTCAAAAAGCATCTGCATACCGAGGCATATACCGAGAAGCGGTTTTCCGTTTTTCGCCTCGTCGACTATTACGCGGTCAAGTCCGCTTTCGCGCAGTTTTTCAGCCGCGTCGGAGAAGGCGCCCACGCCCGGGAGTATAAGCTTATCCGCCTTTTTTATAACGTCGGGCTCGCCCGTTATCACCGCGTCGCCTCCGACGGCGAGCAGGGAAGAGGAAAGCGAAAAAAGATTGCCGACGCCGTAATCAATCAAAGCTATCATTATAAGCTGCCTTTCGTTGACGGGATTTCGTTTGCAAACGCTTTATCAATGCTTACCGCCTGCTTCAGCGCTCTCGCCGTCGCTTTGAATATGCCCTCCGCAAGATGATGCGAATTCTCGCCCTCGAATTCCTTAACGTGCAGCGTCACAAAAGCGCTGCGGACAAAGCCGTAAAAGAATTCTTTTACAAGCTCCGTATCAAAATCGCCGACCTTTTCCGTCGGAAACTTTACGTTGAAATTGAGATACGTTCTTCCGGATATGTCGACTGCGGACAAAACGAGCGTCTCATCCATGGGAAGTATCATGAATCCGTAGCGCGTTATGCCTTTTTTATCGCCAAGCGCAAGTGCGAAAGCCTGACCGAGCGAGATCCCTATGTCCTCCGTCGTGTGATGATAGTCGACGTTCGTATCGCCCTTGCATTTGATATCGAGATCGAATCTGCCGTGGCTTGCAAAAAGCGTCAGCATATGGTCTAAAAATCCGGAGCCCGTGTCGATATCAGATTTTCCGCCGCCGTCAAGATCGAGCCTTACGGCGATATCCGTCTCGGCGGTCTTTCTCTTTATTTCCGATACTCTCATATTATACACCTCAGTTTTTGTATCAGCTTTTCCATCTGTTCGTCGCTTCCGACCGTTATCCTGTTGTAATCCTTTATACGGTCCGCGTCGAAATGACGGATGAGTACGCCTTTTTCCCTGAGCGCTTTATATATCTCCCCGCCCGGATGATCGGGGTGGGCGGCGAAAATGAAATTGGCGCTTGAATCCGTAAATACAAAGCCGAGCTTTTTAAGCTCAATTTCCGTTTGTTTTCTCGTCTGCATTATTTTTCTGCAGTTTTCATCCGTGTATTCCCGATCCTCAAGCGAGCCGATGCCCGCCGCCTGCGTTATCGAGTTCACGTTATACGGATTTGTGGAATTTCTGACCGTATTCAAATCTGTGATAAGCTCTTTATTAGCCACGGCAAAACCGAGCCGCGCGCCCGCGAGCGAGCGCGATTTTGAAAACGTCTCCGTTACTACCAGATTGTCATATTTTTTTGTAAGCGGCACGCACGATACGGCGCCGAAATCAACGTACGCCTCGTCTATCACGACAATATTCTCGGGATTGTTTTTTATTATCTCTTCTATCTCGCCGACGGGAAGCGCTATGCCTGTAGGCGCGTTCGGATTGGCTATGAATACCGTACCTTCTGCGTTGAAATAATCTGCGGGATCTATCGTAAAATCGTCTTTTAACGGTATTATCCTGTACGGCACGCGGTTATATTCGGCGAAAACGCGGTAAAAACCGTAAGTGATATCGGCGAATACCGCGGGCGTTTTTTCGTCGCAGAACGCGGAAAACGCAAAATTCAGAATATCGTCGGAACCGTTGCCGCAGATCACGTTATCCGCGTCAACACCGTACCTGTCGGCGAGCGCCGCGCGGAGCCTGAAGCATTCGGGATCTGAATAAAGCATCGTTTTCTCTATCGCCTCCGCAGCGTATTTCTGCGCCTTGGGCGACGGCGGGAAAGGCGATTCATTGGTGTTGAGCTTTATAAAAACGTTTTTACCCTTCGGCTGTTCGCCCGGTACGTACGGGATAAGCCGATCGAATTTTGCACTGAAAAATCTACTCATTTATTTCATCTCTTATGACCGCGCTTTCAGCGTGCGCCGTCAATCCCTCTTTTTTTGCAAAATACGCTACGTCGTCCTTATATCTCGTCAGCGCCTCCTTTGTAAAATACGAATACTGCATCGTCTTTACAAAGTCTGCCGTTGATAAAGGACTTGAAAATTTAGCCGTTCCGCTTGTCGGGAGCGTGTGGTTCGGTCCGGCCATATAGTCTCCGAGCGGTTCGGGGCAGTATCTTCCCATAAATACGGAGCCGGCGTGACGGATGCGCGGCAGTATCTCAAACGGATCGTCAACGCAAAGCTCAAGATGCTCGGGCGCTATTTCGTTTGAAACGTCTATCGCAGAGTCTATGCTGTCCGTTATTATTATTTTTCCGTTGTTGTCGATCGAAGCACGCGCAATCTCCGCCCTCTCAAGCTTCGGTATCTGTATCTCAAGCTGTTCGTTTACCTTTTCTGCAAGCGCCTTTGACGTCGTTATAAGCACGGCGGACGCGGATCTGTCGTGCTCCGCCTGAGAGAGCATATCCGCGGCAAGAACGACCGGGTTTGAGTTGCCGTCCGAAATTATGAGTATCTCGGACGGACCGGCTATCATATCTATCGACACGCGCCCGAACACCTGCCTTTTCGCCTCCGCAACGTAGGCGTTGCCGGGACCGACTATCTTGTCGACCTTGGGCACGCTTTCCGTTCCGTACGCCAGCGCGGCTATCGCCTGGGCGCCGCCTATCCTGAATATCACGTCGACTCCCGCGACCTTAGCCGCGGCGAGTATCGCGTCGGGTATTTTTCCGTCCCTTCCGGGCGGCGTGGTCATTACTATTTTTTTAACGCCCGCCGTTTTTGCGGGAATGATGTCCATAAGCACGGTCGACGGATACGCCGCCGTACCGCCCGGTACGTAAACGCCCGCGCTGTCAACGGGTATGACGCGCTGTCCCAAAACGACTCCGTCCTCGCGGTTTATCATATACCCGCCGCGCACCTGCATTTTATGGAATTCCTTTATGTTTTCCGCGGCTCTGTGTAATATCCTTTTAAACTCCGGCTCCGTTCTTTCGTAAGCCTCGTTTATCTCGTCCTCCGTGACGCGAAGGGAAGAGAGCGCGGCGTGATCGAACTTCTCCGTAAGGCGGTAAAGCGCCTCGTCGCCGTTTTTTATGACGTCGGCGATGATCTCCGCCACACTGCCGGAAACGTCGTTCGTCGGCGTGCTGCGTTTGAACACCTCGCCGCTTTTAATCTCGTTTATACCGTATATCTTTATCATTTTCGCGCCTCCGCGATGGCTGACAGACGGTTTGTCAGCTCTTTTATCATTCCGGAATTGAATTTGTATGAGGATTTGTTGCATATGAGACGCGCGCTTATATCGACTATCGTATCTATCACGACAAGGTCGTTTTCCTTAAGCGTCGTGCCCGTTTCCACTATATCCACGATCACGTCGGATAAATTCAGTATCGGCGCTATCTCAATGGAGCCGTTCAGCTTTATTATATCGACCTGACGTCCTGCCGCGCGGTAGTACTCCTTTGCTATGTTTACGAA
>CACZOH010000014.1 GCA_902782785.1 uncultured Ruminococcus sp.
CCCTGCCCGGTTCGCGATCACAGATCGCTTCACCGCTTTGGCTAAAAACTTCACACCGTGAAGTTTTCTTAACGCGTCGCGCCCCAAGAGGGGAAGGTCGGAGTGCGAAAACTGTTTATTATGTTCTGATCCGGTTCGCCTCATCCGTCACTCCGTGACGCTTTTTCCGACGGTCGCGTCGTCCGCTTTGTTTCCCGTATAAAGCGTATAATACACGCCTTTATCCTCGAGCAGAGAATCGTGGCTTCCGCGTTCTATTATCCTGCCTTTTTCAAGCACCATAATGACGGAGGAGTTTTTGACGGTCGAGAGGCGGTGAGCTATGACGAACACGGTCCTGCCCTCCATAAGGCTGTCCATACCGCGCTGTACTATCGCCTCGGTACGCGTGTCTATGGACGAGGTCGCCTCGTCGAGTATGAGCACGGGCGGATCGGCGACGGCGGCGCGCGCTATCGCTATGAGCTGACGCTGTCCCTGAGACAGATTTGCGCCGTCACCCGATATTTCAGTATCGTAGCCCTTGGGCAGATGGGATATGAAGTAATCCGCACCCGCGAGCTTTGCGGCGGCATGGACCTCCTCGTCCGTTGCGTCAAGCTTGCCGTACCTTATATTGTCGGCGACGGTTCCCGTAAACAGATGCGTGTCCTGCAGGACCACGCCGAGCGAGCGGCGCAGATCCGCTTTTTTTATCTTCTGTATGTTTATGCCGTCGTACCTTATCTTTCCGTTCTGAATATCGTAGAAGCGGTTGATAAGATTCGTTATCGTCGTTTTGCCCGCACCCGTCGCGCCGACGAACGCTATCTTCTCACCGGGTCTCGCATACAGGCTGATATCGTGAAGCACCGTTTTTTCTTTATTGTAACCGAAGTCAACGTGCTCGAAAACTATATCGCCGCGAAGACGCGTGTACGTTACGGAGCCGTCCGCGGAATGGGGATGCTTCCACGCCCATACGCCGGTCCTCTCCTCGCATTCCGTAAGATTTCCGTTTTCATCCTCTCTTGCGTTCACGAGCGTTACGTAGCCTCCATCCTGTTCGATCGGCTCGTCAAGCAGAGCGAAGATACGCTCCGCGCCCGCAAGCGCCATGATTATGGAGTTCAGCTGCTGAGAAAACTGCGAGATAGGCATATTGAAGCGGCGCGTGAACTGCAGAAACGGCACGAGCGCGGCTATCTGAAATCCGCCGACGCCGTTTATCGCGAGATAACCGCCTATAATGGCGACTATAACGTAATTCAGATATCCGAGGTTGCCCATTATGGGCATCACTATGTTTGCAAGTCCGTTTGCAAGGCGCGTGCTGTCGTACAGCGTATCGTTCTTTTCCGCAAACGCCTCAAGTATCTTTTCCTCGTGCGTGAAGACCTTTACGACGCGCTGTCCCTCGACCGTTTCTTCAACGTACGCGTTGACCTCGCCTATGTTTTTCTGTCTCTTTCTGAAATACTTTGCGCTCTTTCCCGCAAGTATCCTCATTATCGTCGTTGCCGCGGCGACGACGATAAGCGCGACGAGCGTCAGAAGCGGAGAAAGGATGATCATGGACACAAGCGCGACAACGACCGTTGACACGTTTGATATGATGTTCGGCACGCTCTGGCTTATGAGTTGACGCAGAGTATCAGTGTCGTTCGTGTAAAGGCTCATTATATCGCCGCGCTCGTTTCTGTCAAAATAGCTTATCGGCAGTTTTTCCATATGCTCAAACAGGGTGTCTCTCACGTTTTTGAGCGTTCCCTGCGTCGCCGTGACCATAAGTCTGTTTGACAGATACGTGGAAAGCACGCCCGCGGCATACATGAGCGCGATGAGCGCTATACGCACCGCAAGCTGAGAAAAGCCCGCTTCCTGCTCAAGCGTGCCGTCGAGCATGGGCTGTATGTACTGTTCTATCAGCTGTTTTACGAAAAGCGTTCCGTTTGCCGTGACTACCGTCGTCACGATAAGGCAGACAAGCACCGCCGCGCAGTGGAACGGATATGCTTTCGCCACAAAGCCGAGCGTTCTTATGAGGGTCTTTACGGGGTTTTTCGTTTTCTTCGCTTTATCAACCATCGAAATCAGCCCCTCTCATCTGCGAGTCATACACCTCGCGGTATATCTCGTTTCTCTCAAGCAGCTCTTCGTGAGTGCCGACGTCGTTTATCTTTCCCTCGTCAAGCACTATTATCATATCGGCGTCCGCCACGCTCGATATGCGCTGAGCTATGATTATTTTCGTCACGTCCGGTATGTATTCGCGGAAGGATCTTCTTATCGCCGCGTCCGTCTTTGTATCGACCGCGCTCGTGCTGTCGTCGAGTATAAGCACCTTCGGCTCCTTGAGAAGCGCCCTCGCTATGCAGAGCCTCTGCTTCTGCCCGCCCGAGAAGTTTGTGCCGCCCTGCTCAACGTGGCTGTTGTAGCCGTCCGGCAGACTTTCGACAAAATCGCTTATCTGAGCCGATCTGCACGCCTGCCTCATCTGCTCCTCGGTCGCGTTTTCGTTGCCCCAGCGGAGGTTTTCCGCTATCGTGCCGTAGAACAGCACGTTTTTCTGAAGCACCATGGAGACCTTGTCGCGCAGAGCCTTCAATTCATAATCTCTCACGTCGACGCCGCCGACCTTTACGGAGCCGTCTGTCACGTCGTACAGACGCGGTATGAGCTGAACGAACGTGGATTTGCCCGTTCCCGTACCGCCTATAACGCCGACGACGGAGCCGGACGGGATCCTTACGTTTATATTTTCAAGATTCAGATTATCCCTGTTGTTTGAATAAGAGAAATCGACGTTTTCAAACACTATTTCTCCGTTTTTGACCTCTTTCTCCGCGTTTTCCTTTTGAGTGAGATCTATTTTTTCGTCAAGCACCTCGACGATACGTTCGCCCGACGTTTTTGCAAGCGTGAGCATAACGAATATCATGGATATCATCATCAGGTTCATCAGAATGTTCATCGTGTATTCCATGAACGTGGAGAGCTGACCGACCGTCATATCCGTGCCGCCGCTTTTTACTATGAGCGACGCGCCGAACCAGAATATGCCTATCATACAGGCGTACATCGTCAGATTCATAACGGGACCGTTCATAATGACTATCTTTTCCGCCGCGACGAAGCATTTGTACAGAAACTCCGATGCTTTGTGGAATTTTTTCGTCTCGTGCTCCTCGCGCACGTACGCCTTTACGACGCGTATCCCCGTCAGATTTTCCTGAACGCCGGCGTTCACGCCGTCGTACTTTTCAAAAACGTATCTGAATCTCGGAAAAGCGTTTGTGACTATGAGCGCAAGCGCGCCGCCGAGCAGGATTATGGCGAAAACGAAGACGAACGAAAGACGTCTGTTTGTCACGAACGCCATTACAAGCGCGGAAACGAGCATGATCGGCGCTCTGAAGCAGATGCGTATCATCATCTGAAACGCCATCTGGACGTTTGAAACGTCGGTCGTCATCCTTGTGACGAGGCTCGCGGTGGAAAAGCGGTCTATGTTTGAAAACGAAAATTTCTGCACCTTTGACATAAGACCGTAGCGCAGATTTTTCTCAAAGCCCGCTGACGCCTTGCAGGCGAGTATAGCGCCCGCCGCGCCGAATACGAGCGACAGAAGCGCCATAAGCATCATCAGAAGACCCGTTCTTACGACAAAATCCATATCGCCTTTGTTAATGCCGTCGTCTATTATCTTTGACATAAGAAACGGTATGAAAACCTCGCACAGCACTTCAAGCACCATGAGAACGGGCGTCAGTATCGTTATTTTTTTATACTCACCGATAAAGTGAGACAGTTTGCGTATCATATCCGTAAGAAAGCAAGGGGAGGATTTTTGTCCTCCCTCAAAGCTTTACTCCTTTATTTTCTTGATTATCTCATCAAACGCGGAAGAGACCGCGACCTTGTCGCGGAAGGATTTGTCGCGTGCGGCAAGCTCCACCGCGCCTTCCTTCAGATTGCGCGGGCTGACTATGACGCGAAGAGGTATGCCGAGCAGGTCCGCGTCGGAGAACATAATGCCCGCCGATACGTTTCTGTCGTCGTAGAGCACCTCAACTCCCGCGTCCTCGAGCTTTTTATAAAGTTCGTTTGCGCAGTTGTGCGTTTCCTCGTCGTCCGCGCGCAGACAGCACAGATGCACCTGCCACGGGGCTATCGATTTCGGCCAGATCGGACCGTATTCGTCGTGGTGCGCCTCGCATACCGACGCGGCAAGACGACCGACGCCTATGCCGTAGCAGCCCATTATCGGGTACTGCAGCTCGCCGTTTGCGTCCGTGTATTGCATACCCATAGCCTTTGTGTATTTTGTGCCGAGCATGAATATGTTGCCGACCTCGACGCCGCGGGAAATATATATGTTCTTTTTTCCGCAGGACGGGCAGATGCCGCCGTTTACGATTTTTGAAAGGTCGCGGAATTCAGCTGACGGAACGTCGCGCTCCATTGTCAAGCCTTTATAGTGATATCCGTCCTCGTTTGCGCCGCAGATCAGATTTTTACAGCCCTTGAGCGAATTGTCGTATAAGACCGTCGCCTTTGCGGTGAAGTTTACGGGTCCGACGCAGCCGGCGGCGATGCCGGAGTTCTCGTCTATCGCGGCGGGATGAACGTCGCAGCCGAGCAGATTTGTGAGCTTTGTTTCGTTGACGTCAAGGTCGCCGCGCAGGAATATAACGACAAAGCTGTCGTCGGCGTTTCTCTGATAAACGACCGCCTTGCAGGACTGCTTCGCATCCGCGCGGAGCAGTGCGCACACCTCCTCTATCGTATGCGCGTCGCCTGTGGCGACCTTTTCAAGCGCGGCGTCGCCGTAATCCGCCGTATCCGTTATGCTTTCCGCCGCTTCCATATTGCTCTTGTATCCGCAGTCGGGGCAAATCGCTATGCTGTCCTCGCCTATCGGCGTCAGAAGCATGAATTCGTGGCTTACGGAGCCGCCCATCATACCGTTATCGGATTTTACGGAGATGACCTCCGGAACGCCCGCGCGCTCGTAAATGCGCTCGTACGCCTTGTGGCATTTGTAGTAATAATCCTCAAGGTCCTCCTGCGACGTGTGGAATGAATAACCGTCCTTCATCGTAAATTCGCGGACGCGAATAAGACCGCCGCGCGGACGCGCTTCGTCGCGCTCTTTTGTCTGTATTTGATATATCATAAACGGGTATTTGTTATAGGTGTTCGCGTATTCGCGGACGAGATGTACCGCCGCCTCCTCGTGCGTCATGCCGAGAACGAGGTCGCTGTCGTTTCTGTCCTTGAAGCGGAACATTTCCGCGCCGATACTGCTGTATCTGCCCGACTCCTGCCATAACGACGCGGGCATAACGACGGGGAAAAGCACCTCCTGACCGTCTATTCTGTCCATTTCCTCACGGATTATCTGCTCTATTTTGCGGCATACGCGGCGCAGGGGCATATACTGCGAAAACACGCCGCTGCACACGTATTTCATATAACCGCCGCGGAGCATGAGCGCGTGGCTGTCTATCTGACATTCCGACGGACGCTCCTTGAAGCGGTCGCCGACTAATTTTTCAAGCTTCATATTCTGTCCTCTTATTTCTTATACGTTGCGCTGTAATATTTATATCCCGTCGTCGGGTTCTGCAAAAGCTCGGATACGGTTACAAACTCAAAGCCGCGCTTGTGAAGCTCCTCGATGATGATGCAGAACGCGTCGTAGCTGTTCTCATATATCTCGTGCATAAGGATTATATCGCCGTTTTTGACGTTGAAATTGCCTTTGCTGTCGTACAGAGCGTTATTAACTATGGTCTGAATGTTTTTTGATTTCGGATTTTCGTCCGTGTTCTTCTTATGCTTCCAGTCTTCCGTGTCAATGCTCCAGATTATCACGGGGAATTCGGAGCTCTTATACTGTGATTCCGTTATGTTTCCTCCGGGCGGACGCATAAGAGTGGGCCATACGCCGATGGAATTTTTGATTGCCTCGGCTCCCTTATAGACCTCTCCTTCATATTTTTCGGGATTCTTTGTATAATACCAATCATGAGACCAGCAGTGGATCGCGATCTCCATACCGTGATCATAAGCGTACTGCATACCCTTTTCGCGGTCGCCGTGTATCAGGTTTCCGATAACGAAGAACGTGCATTTGCCGTTATATTCAAGCATTTTATCGGTTATCGCCTTCGACCTTGTGGCGTCGGGTCCGTCATCAAACGTGAAAGCCACGTATTTTTTGTCGGGATCGAGCTTTGTTTCAACGGGACCGGTCGTATCCCTCGGCTTTGTGGTGACCGCC
>CACZOH010000015.1 GCA_902782785.1 uncultured Ruminococcus sp.
CGGCACTAGGATTCGAACCTAGGTGATGACGGAGTCAGAGTCCGTTGCCTTACCGCTTGGCGATGCCGCAATGTTTTGTTGCGGTTGCCATTATATCAAATTTATCTTGATTTGTCAAGAGGTTTTTTCAAAAAAATTGAATTTATTTCAATCTTCTTTTTTATCAAAATCGAGTGTCAGTTCGTAGTCGCCAAGATGCTTCATTTTAAAACCGTTTTTCTTATACTCCTCGTAATCAAAGGCTTCAAGCTCGTCTATTGCAAGCTTATGGAATTCATAGAAATTATGCCACCATTCCCAGCCGGAGCCCAAAGAGTTCGACAGGTACGAATCGGCGATGTCGCACGCGGTCTGCGGCGCAACGTAAAACGCACCCATGGCGAGGACGTTTACGCCGTTGCCGGTGATGGCTCTCGTCGCGGCGGGCAGACTTTCAACGACGCCCGCGTGTACGTGCGGACATTTGCTCGCGGCGATATGTATACCCATGCCGGTGCCGCAGAATAACAGTGCGCGTTCAAAATTGCCCTCGGAGATCTGCGCTCCTACGCGCAGACCAACTCTGTGGAACATATTTTCCGTATCGTTCGGGTCGCTGTCCTTCGTTACGCCCAGGTCCGTTATCTTCCAGCCTTTTTTCGTTAAGTGTTCTACGACGACCTCTTTTAACGGGAAACCCGCGAAATCGGCTCCTACAACAAGATACTTATCCTTGATCGTTTTCATTTTTAAAACCTCCGTTATTTTATATATTTTTATTTTACCAAAGTCATTTTTGCAAAGTATTCCGGTCTGTGAAAATCCGGCTTTTCGGTGTCGACAGGCGAGAAAGAGCCGTAATGAGGAAATTCGCAATCGTCGCCGCATTTGTAAAAATTGCCGTATATCACGCTGTTTTCTTTATATAATGTCCTTCCGTAAACCGCTTTTATTATATCTATCCCTATTGAAATCTCGGCGGTCCATCTGTTCTTGTTTTTATATATCGTGACCGTAGGGAGACGTCCCGCGATCTTATCAAGGGGCGCTCTGTTTCCTCTGCCGTCGCCGTATGCCGAAAGTATCGCGCCGTTGCTGTTAACCTCGCAGTTTATGTATCCTCCTTCTCTGTACCTTGCAAAGAATTCAAGACAGCTGTCTTTATATACGGGGTCCATATCGTTTTTATATACTGCTTTCGGATCGCTTTCATACGCGGTCAGACGGCAGACAAAGCCCTTGAAGGGTACGTATACGAGCTGAGCGTAAGCTCTCGGTCTGTATTCTCCGCCCCACACATATTCGTTTATTTCGGCTTTTTTTATCTTTCTCCAATCGGGTTTATCCGTTATTTTTATTTCATACGTTTTCATTTCAATTTGTCCTTTCAAATTCGATCTTACCCGACAAACGCGGGGAAATTATAGCGATGTACGTATTGCCCGAGGATATTTCAAGCGGCGTGAGACCGTCAGCTTCATACAGTTTGATCGGGTTTGCTCCGTCAGTTCTCTGCCACGTTATCATTATCTTGCTTCCGCCGTAGATATAATAACCGCTGCCTCTTCCGGTGCTTGTTATCCCCATTTCGCCCGTTTTCAGATCTATCGTTGAATAGTCAGCTATAATAAGGATCAGATTTGAAAACGAAAGCTGTTTATTCGTCTTCGCGTCGGTGTGGATCTCACCGTACTGATTTCTCGAATATTTATTCGTCAGCGTCGAGTACGTGTATTCTACAGTCATATTTGTTGAAAAAGGGATCGATAAATACGTGCAGTAAGTTCCGCCCGACATATCTCTGTTAAGCAGATAATCAATAGTTGAATACGGTATGACCTTTTTATCCGAAGTTGTCTGAACTCCGTACTGCAGAGCGCGTGTCTTCAAGCCGTTTGCGTCGGTCAATATACTGTTTTCCATACCTCTTGACGCATAAAGCGATTGGTCGCGGTAAAAACCGGGCGTCATCTCTCCTACTATGGCGTCAAGCGCCGTTATCCCTCGTGACACCTGGGTTTTATTGCCCGTCGCAGTAGTTCCGGCCTGAACGAAGATAGCGTTGTGATTTGCGGCTATATCATAAAAAAAGGCTCTTGAGTCAATTACGGGACCGACTTTATCGACCTTTGTTACGTCGGAATATACTGCGACGAATCTCGTAAGCCCGCCCTCAACAGATACCTCGTACAGCACCGCCGCGTCGGATAATCCGAATTGAGGCGAAGCCGTTCTGTCGTTTTTGACGACGACGGCAACGGGACGGGATTTGCTCATATCCTTGTCTGTTGGTTCGGCAGTTATCGGATCGACGAATTCGGCTCTCGGTATTACCATCGTTTCAGGAACGTCAAGCTCCTCTTGTGTTGTCACGCCTTCCGTTTCGGAATTCGATCCGAACGGGTTTTTAATGAAGCTTTCTATTTTGTCACACGACTGAAAACATATTAAAACGATAGATACAAGTGATAATAAAACTACGGCTTTTTTCATTTTAACGTCCTTTCGGTTTTATGTAAAATCCGTCTCCGTGATCCTGGACGACAGATCGGTTGAATAAATGAATTTATATATATGCGTTACGTCATCTGAAACGTAATATCTTAGCGGCGTGCAGGCGGCTTTTCCCTGCTTTCCTACAATAACAAGCTTGACTTTCATCTTTTTGCTGTCAATATTCTTTATGAAAACGGCTACCTCGTCTCCGGGCTCCACGTCGTCCCTGTATTCCGATAAACCTGACAAGTTCGGCGTAAGCTCTATGAACACGCCGTATGGCTCCACACCCCGTACGATGCCGCGAACTGTCTGTCCGGGTGAGAATCCGGCGGCATTTTCCGCCCAGGTACCGAGCATTTCGCGCAGCGTCAGAAATACCCGGAACGGGTCCTGGTCGGCGCGGCTTACGATACAGCGCAGATCATCCCCGCATCTCAATCTGTCTTTTGCGTGGCTTATACGCGATACTGAAATCCTGTCGATCGGCAAGAGCGCCGGAATACCGCATCCGATATCTGCAAACGCTCCGAATTTTTCGGTATGAGTAACGCGGCATTTTATTATATCGCCCGGAAGCAAATAGGAAAGATAATTGTCAACGCATTCTCTCTGAGCTTCTGCGCGTGTAAGCATTGCTTTTTTTTCTCCTCCGTCGTTTATAACGCTCTCGACCTTGAAGCAGACAGGTTTACCGACGCGGGAAATAACCGCAATATCCTTAATATCTTCTCCGTCTGCGGAATATACGGCTTTGTCATGCGGTATTATCCCCGTTACGCCGCAAAGATCGACACGAAGATCGAGCGATCTGTCGCAGAAGACGCAGACGCCCTCGAGCGTTTTACCGATCTGGGATGCCAGACGAAGTCCAGCTTCGCTTTTTATATATTCCGTGTTTTCCGCGGTCCCGAACAGACATCCTTCGGGTTTGAAATTATTCTGCATATTTTATTCCTCCGTTTTAAACTGTTTAATATTATTAAAACGGGGGCGCGAATATGCTTTTTCATATACATTATACACCACAATTTAAGTTTTGTATAAGAACTAATAAAAAATTTTTTGTAAAAGACTTTATTTTTTTCAAATTATGTGGTATAATGCTAAAAACGCGGATATAATGTTTTATTTTATATCTTTCGGAGGTATTGCCGCTTGGTATTCATTTCAAACAGTACAAAGGAAACGGAAAACGCGGGCGCTGAGCTTGCAAAAAAGCTTAAGCCAGGCGATTTTGTCGCGCTGTACGGCGATTTAGGCGTCGGAAAAACCGCTTTCGTTCGCGGCGCGGTATCCGTCCTCTGCGAACACGAAAACGTCTGCAGTCCGACTTACGCCATAGTAAACAGATATGAAGGCGATCTGACCATTTATCATTTCGATCTTTACAGAATAACGGATGAAGACGATCTTTACAGTACGGGATACTACGATATGACAGAAGAAGACGCCGTGATCTTCTGCGAATGGTGTGAGAAATTCCCGCAGGCGATACCGGATAACGCGATAAAGGTTATGATTACAAGATATGAAGACGGAAGGAGGATCGAAATTGCTGATACTTGCGCTTGACACCTCGTCCGTCACCGCGTCGTGCGCGCTCGTTGAAAATAATAAAACTTTAGCGGAAAGCTTTTTGAACGCAAAAATAACGCACAGCGCGACGATGATGCCGATGATCGAGAATCTGTTCAGGATCTCCGGCAAAGATATTAAAGACGTTTCTCTTTTCGCCGCCGTCTCGGGACCCGGTTCTTTTACCGGAGTAAGAATAGGCGCGTCGATCTTACTGGGACTTGCGTTCGGCAAAAACGTCCCCTGCGTAGGTGTGTCCGCTCTTGAAACCACGGCGGCGCCGTTTGTAAACGGACTTTTCAGGGATAAGATCATTTGTCCTTTGATGGACGCAAGACGCGGTCAGTTTTATAACGCCCTTTTCAAAAACGGACAAAGACTTACAAAAGACAGGGCTATAGGGGCTTTTGAACTGTCTATTGAGCTTGATAATATTGGCTTGCCCGTAATAATATGCGGCGACGGAGCCTCGCTGTTCTTCTCTCTTGTGCCCGAAAACAGTTATATAAAAGCGCCGGACGCTCTTATATATCCTTCCGCTTCCGAAGCGGCGAAGCTCGCTTCATTGATTTATGAAAACGCGAAAGACAAAACCGTATATACAGATCTGAATTTCAGACCCGTATACCTGCGTCCCTCACAGGCTGAACGGATCAAAAAAGAAAACAATAAAGACCAAACATAAAGGAGAAATACAAAATGGAAAAGAAAATACTTGCAATAGGCTGCGATCACGGCGGATACGAGCTTAAAGAGACAATCAAGAGCTATTTAACGTCAAACAATATCGAGTTTATTGATTTCGGATGCGACGGTCAGTCCGTCAATTACCCCGATTACGCCGACAAGGTCTGCCGGGCGATTCAGAGCGGTCAGTGCTACAGAGGAATACTCATATGCGGTACGGGCATAGGTATGAGCATGGCTGCAAACAAACATAAGGGGATACGCGCGGCGTGCTGCTCCGACACGTTCTCCGCAAGGATGACGCGCGCGCATAACGACGCAAACGTTCTCTGCTTAGGAGGCAGAGTCGTCGGCTTCGGTCTCGCCATAGATATGGTAGAGCTGTTTTTAAAAACGGAATTTGAGGGCGGAAGACATCAGACTCGCGTCGATATGCTTACCGCACTTGAAAAATAATATAACGAGGTGAAATCATGTTTACTAAGAAACCGCCGCTTGGCTGGAACTCCTGGAACACGTTCGGAAACGACATAAGTGAAGAGCTTCTGATGCAGACCGCCGACGCGATCGTCGAAAAGGGTCTCAAGGACGCTGGTTACGAGTACGTTGTAATAGACGACTGTTGGTCGCTTCCCGAGCGCAGCGCTGAAGGCGATATAGTTACGGATCCCGTCAAATTCCCGCACGGAATGAAATATCTTTCCGATTATATCCATTCAAAAGGTCTCAAATTCGGTATGTATTCCTGCGCCGGTGTCAAGACCTGTGCCGGATATCCGTCAAGCTATCACAATGAATTCCGTGACGCAAAACTTTTCGCATCCTTCGGAGTGGATTTTCTGAAATACGATTTCTGCAACGTTCCGCAGGGTGAAAACGGTCCTCTGCTTTATCACGCAATGGGTCTGGCGCTCAAAGAATCCGGACGCGACATACTTTTCTCCGCCTGCAACTGGGGCTCCGATCACGTAGAAACGTGGATCCGTTCGTGCGGCGCCGGAATGTACCGTTCAACCGGAGATATAAACGATAACTTCAATTCCGTTCGCGATATAGCGATGTCGCAGATCGACAAGCTCGCGTATTCAGGAACAGGCTGCTATAACGATATAGATATGCTTATTGTCGGTATGTATAACCGCGGCAACGTCAAAAACGGCGGATGCACGGATACAGATTACAAAACGCATTTTGCGGTATGGAGCGTCTTCGGATCTCCGCTTATGATAGGCTGCGACGTCAGAAGCATAAACGACGTATCGCTCGGGCTTCTCAAAAACAAGGATCTGCTCCGGATAAACCAGGACGAGGAATGCAGGACCGCGTTCGTATGCGGCGATAACGGAAACAAGGGTCTTTGCTTCTTCCGTCATCTGTCCGATAACGAATATGCGCTTATGTACGTAAACTTTTCGGATGAGGAAGCTGAAATAACGCTCGATCTTACAAAGATCGGCTTGTGGGACGGCTGCGGTCACGGTCTTGAGATAAAGGACGTATTTACAAACGAACAGTCCGTTATTGAACGTTCAAGGACCGAAAAGCTCGCAGGACACGACAGTAAGGTATATCTTTGCAGAACGATAAGCTTATAAGATGTATCAAATGCGGCGTGGCTCTGTCACCCGACGAGATCGCGCTGCATAAAAAAATGGTGAACAGAGGAGCTGTCGATCATCTTTGCATCGGCTGTCTTGCCTCTCATTTCTCAGTTCCCGTTGAAAGTCTTTACGAAAAAATAAAACAGTTCAGAGCCGACGGCTGTACGCTTTTTGAAAAAAACGTAAAGCCGCGTTATCTCGGCGTCGACTACGGAGACGTAAGAACGGGTATTGCCGTATCGGACGAGACGAATATTCTTGCAAACGGCGTCGGCTTCATTAAAGAAGAATGGGCGCCCAAGCTTGCCGTAAAAATAAAAGATTATACCGTTTTATACGGTATAACCGATATAGTTCTTGGCGATCCGATAAACATGAACGGTACGAGAGGTCCCCGCTCGGAAAAGGCGCATGAGCTCAAAGAGATACTGAAAACAGTATGCGGCGTAAACGTTATTATGTATGACGAAAGATTGACGACCGTATCAGCGCATATGTATCTGTCCGAGAGCAACGTGAGAGGAAAAAAACGCAAGGAAAACGTCGACAAGCTCTCAGCCGAAATAATACTTCAGGCGTATCTCGATTCGCTTAAATAATATCCGGCATAATCCCATATTAAAAGCAAACATAAAAGGCGTCATTACAACGCCTTTTATTTGTTTTCTTGTTTTATTTTTTCTTTTTCTTTACTATCAACGCGATTATCACGCCTGCGACCGCCGCTGCGGCAGCGGAAGCTCCGATTATAACGCCTATATTCGGCTTGCCTTTTTCTTCCGCCGGTTTCTGCTGCTCTTTTGTTTCAGCTTCCGTCGCGGTATCTTTTTCGGTCACATTTTCGGTCACATTTTCGGTTTCAGTTTCCGTATCTGTTCCGGGTACTGTTTCGGTCGTTTCGGATTTGCCGTTCCACGCGGACGACGTATCCTGCTTTCCTTCCGCTTTCAGCTGTTTGTTCAGATCCGACAAGACTTCAAGCTTTTCTCCCGAGACGCCCTCGTTCGTATAATCCTGGAACTGCCAAAGAGATGCGATCTGTATTCCGGACGCGGAAATGGCGCTTGTGACCTCTTTGAACTTTTCAATAACGTCGGGCGCCGATTCCATTTCGATCATATCGCCGAATTCGCCGAAATAACAAGCCTTGCCGAGGCTTTTTGCGGTATCGTAATAAGCCTTGAAATACTCCTCGCTTGAAATGGTTTTTCCGAACATACCGAATTCAAGCACGTATTGATTGCTTCCGTCGCTTGATCCGCTCTGAAGATGGAAACAAACGGTATCTATGGGATCAGGCGTAAAATACGCGTTCATTTCGTCAAACTGAGCTCTCGTGTTTGCGTTCCATCGCATTTCCCAGGTGTGGTCCTTTGATTTCTTTTGGGACGATTTATAAACGGCGTACGCAAACGGACGCATTTCTCCGTTGCCCGTGGTTATCATTCTGTAACCGTCGTATTCTCTTATGACTTTCGCTATTTCCGTATAAAACGTTCGCAGCTCTTCGGACGTAAAATAGTCATAACCGTTTATATCCTTAAGCGGCATACTCGCTATACCGTCCGGCCACAGCCATATTTTGAATTCCTTGTCGCATAAGTCGGCGTCGAGATTGTATTCGTTTCCGATCTCCCAGCCCCATACTGCGGGATGATCGGCGTATCTTTCAACTACCGCCTTGGTATATGCTTTTGCATATTCAAGCGTATCGCTTCCTATAACGCCCATATCGGAGCGCTTGCCTCCGACGTGTGCGGCGATTACAGCGTCCCACCACATAAGGGAGCCGATAACGCCTATATTGTTTTTCTGACACTCGTCAAGCACTTTGTCAAGATAAGAAAACACTTTTTCGTGATCGCTGTCGTATAAATCGTAATACGATGCGGAATATCCGCAAAACGGTATTCTGATAAAAGGAATATTATATGAGGCAAGTCCCGCAAGCCCGGCTTCAAATTCCTTTGTAGACTGGTTTTCCGTTTCAACATGTCTTGCAAACGATCCGAAATAGTTTACGCCGAAGCCGTAAAACGGCTTGCCCTGAAGCGTTACCGTTCCGTCTTTTTCAACGTGTAAGCCGTAATTATTCGCATTCATTTTTTTTCCTCCTTCGGCAAATACCGGTAATGAAAACAAAAGCGCAAGTATTGATATGACTGATATGATTTTTTTCACTTTAATTCTCCTTAAAACTCAAATTTTTGCGGGATCAGAAGGTCGTAACCCGGATTTATGTTTTTTATTTCAACACGATCAAAGTCGCCGGCGCATTCTCCGTCAAGTGTGAACGGCGTTTTTTCGTCGATCTCTATTTTTACGTATCCTGATTGCGTTAATATAACGTTTTCGTGGTCGAAATTGAAATCGATGCAGGCGTGTATGGTATCGAAAAGATCCTCGGGATTTTCAACGCTTCTTATGAGCAGAAGCTCAAATCTCCCGTCGGAAAGATTTACGAGAGTCTTCGGCAGATTTACGATTCCGCCGACGGAATAAGAGTTGGTTATGCCGCAGAAAATGAAGTCGTCCTCATATACCGCGTCGTCCGTCGTTATCCTCGCGTGATAAGGCCGTATCTCAAAAACGCTCTGTATCCCGTCAAACAGATAAGCGCCTCTGCCGAACATATTCTTTTTATCCTGAGGAGTGGCGTACGATACCTTTGAAAAAGCGCCGAATGAAGCGACGTAAATGAATTTAGCCCCGTTGAAATCGCCGCAGTCGACTGTCTGCACCTTTCCTTTCGCCATACTTGAAACTGCCGTTTCGGGGATTTTCGGCAATCTGATGCCCTTTGAAAAATCGTTTGTCGTTCCCGCGGGGATATAACCGATTTTTGCCGTACGCGACGTGTCCATATAGCCGTTTATGACTTCATGGAGCGTACCGTCGCCGCCAACGCAGGCGACAATATCATATTTATCCGAAAGCTCCCGCGCAAGCTCCGTCGCGTGTCCCGCGTACTCGGTGATATGCAGATCAGGCTCAAAACCGTATTTAACAAAGGTTTTCGCTATATTTTCCGCTTTCAGCTTCGAAGTGGTTCTTCCGGCTTTCGGATTTATTATAAGAAGGACGTTTTTACTTACCAAATCCGCATTCCTCCTTTATGATTGATAAGAATTATATACAAGATCGAACGTGTCCTTGTCAAGCGTTCTCTCACAGTACGCGGATGCCGAGCCTGCCGATACGGCGCATACGAATGGATCGAGTTTTCTTTCTCTTCCGTAAAGATAACCCGCTATCATACTGTCGCCCGCGCCCGTTGTATTTCTGACTTTCAGACCTGTTTCGTTTACCTGCAGGTATCTGCAGCCGTTTTCGTCTGCATAATACGCGCCGCATCCCCCGCAGGAAACGATGACGTGTTTTATGCCCGATATGACGAGTTTGCCGGCGTAAAAGGGGACTTCTTCAAATCCGATGTTTGTATCAAACAGCTGCGATAACTCGCTTATGTTCGGTTTTATAAAGTCGGGCTTATATTTTAATGACAGCAAGAGCGCCTTGCCGGACGTGTCCGTTATCATTTCCGCGTCGCTTTTTTTCACCGTGTCAAATATCCTGCATATTACAGTCTCGTCATAAGGCAGCGATCCCGATATTATCGCGGTATCTTTTTTGCTGAGGGTCGAAATCCCGTAAAGCAGTTTTTCAAGCGTCTCTTCACTGATATCCGCGCCCTTTGAGTTTATTTCGGTAACTTCTCCGTTATATACCGCTTTTGTATTTATACGCGTATTTTCTTTTGTCAGTACAAATTCAGTATTAATTCCCGCATCCTTCAGCTGCCGTAAAAGCTCGTCTCCCGTAAACCCGCCGCAGATCCCGGAGCATACAGAATCAATCCCGAGCGCTTTCAGGGCAAGGCTTACGTTTATTCCTTTTCCTCCGCATATAAAATACTCTTTATACGCTCTGTTTGTCGCGTTTTGTGATATTTCCGAATTCAAAAAAATATAATGGTCTATGCTCGGATTGAGCGTATAAGTATAAATCATTTTCCTTACCTCTTATACTTATTGTATCATAGAAAAAATAAAAGTCAAGATATAAAAAGTATTTTTTCTAAAACTATTGACAAAACCGTTTTTTTGTGATATACTTGTGTAAAGTAATTTGCTTTACAGGTGCGTTATGGACTCTGATAAGGCGCGTATCTGCGTTTTATATGATATATACGGCGATCTTTTGCCTAAATCCTGTGCGGATTTTATTGATATGTATTATAACGATGATCTGTCTCTTTCGGAAATCGCGGAAAACGTCGGTATTTCACGTCAGGGCGTTCGCTCGGGAATAATGCACGGCATCAAGATTCTGTCGGAATATGAAAGCAAATTGAGTCTGTACGAAAAATACAAGGGTAATAACGAGACGGTAAAAGAGATAAAGACCGAACTATCGTCCACCGCTCTGCCGGATGATAAAAAAGAAAAGATATTCTCGTTATTAAACAAACTCGCATATTAAGGAGTTATAAATGCTCGAATCATTGTCGGAAAAACTGTCACGCGCTTTTTCCGTTTTCAAAAACAAAGGTAAGCTTTCCGAGGCTGATATAAAAGAAGGAATGCGGCAGATAAAGCTCGCACTGCTTGAAGCCGACGTAAACTTCAAGGTCGTTAAGGAATTCATAAACTCCGTATCGGAACGCGCCGTCGGTCAGGAGGTCATGGAATCTCTTGTTCCCTCGCAGATGATCGTAAAAATAGTCAATGAGGAATTGACTTCTCTTATGGGCGGTCAGGCGGAAAAAGTCAAATTCTCTTCAAAGCCGCCTACAGTCATAATGCTTGTGGGCTTACAGGGCGCAGGTAAAACGACGCACTGCGCAAAGCTTGCGAAATTCTTTAAAGAAAAGAACGAGAAGCGTCCGCTGCTCGTCGCCTGCGACGTTTACAGGCCCGCCGCGATCAAACAGCTTCAGGTAGTGGGAGAAAGCGTCGGCGTTCCCGTATTTACGATGGGAGACAAGCTTTCACCCGTGGATATTGCGAAAGCAGGAATAAATCACGCCGTAAAATACGGCAACGACGTAGTAATAATCGATACCGCCGGCCGTCTTCATATAGACGAGGAGCTTATGGCGGAGCTGCAAAAGATAAAAGCGGCAGTTGCGCCGAACGAGATATTGCTCACGATCGACGCCATGCTCGGTCAGGACGCGGTAAACGTTGCTAAAACGTTCAACGAAATGCTCGATATAACGGGAGTTATCCTGACAAAGCTTGACGGTGACACGAGAGGCGGCGCGGCACTGAGCGTAAAATACGTTACGGGCAAGCCTATCAAATTCTGCGGCGTAGGCGAAAAAATGGACGCGCTTGAAATATTCCACCCCGACAGAATGGCGCAGCGTATACTCGGTATGGGAGACGTGCTGACGCTTATCGAAAAAGCGGAATCCGCGCTCGATATGAAAAAAGCCGAGGAAATGGAAAAGAAGCTGTCGGAAAACCAGTTCACGTTAGCCGATTATCTCGACCAGCTTGATCAGCTCAAGCGCATGGGACCCATAGAAAACGTGCTTAAAATGATCCCGGGCGCAAACAGCGCGGCTTTGAAGGACGTTCAGGTAGACGACAGACAGATAGACAGAACAAAAGCGATAATCCAGTCTATGACGCCGAAAGAAAGAAACAAGCCTTCTATCATAAACTCTTCACGTAAAAAGCGCATTGCCGCCGGCTGCGGTATGAAGGTAGAAGACATAAACAGACTTCTTAAACAGTTCGAGCAGGCTCAGAAACTGATGAAGCAGTTCAATCGCGACGGAGGCAAAAAGCTCTCACGCCGCTTCGGTTTCAGATAATAACTTAAAAAGTTATCATAAATAAAATCATTTTTTGAAAGGAAATAAGAAAATGGCAGTAAAAATCAGACTTAAGAGAATAGGTGCCAAGAAAAACCCCTATTACCGCGTTGTAGTTGCGGATTCCAGATCTCCGAGAGACGGAAAATTCATAGAAGAAATCGGTACTTACGATCCGATGGCGGAACCCGCGACAGTCAAAATAGACGCTGAAAAGGCGTCGGCTTGGCTCAAGAACGGCGCACAGCCCACCGAGACGGTCAAATCCCTGTTTGTTAAAAGCGGTATAATCTCCAAATGATCGGTGTAGCCCGCCGACCTGCACCGACGGCGGCGGCGCGGTTTACACGAGGCGTCGGAGAAACGGAATGAACAATGAACGCATATAAACAGATACTTGTTGATATTGCACGCGCCATAGTTGACGATCCCGACAGCGTTTCCGTCACGGAAACAGAGGGTGAAGACGGCAATCAGGTGCTGGTGCTCTCCGTTGCTCCCGATGATATGGGCAAGGTCATAGGAAAGCACGGCAGGATCGCAAAGGCAATCCGCTCCGTTATCAGAGCCGCGGCTAACCGCGGAGGAGACAGGGTAACTGTTGAGATCCAGTGATTTATCAAACAACAAGAAAAACACTTTTCGCATATTAACGGAAAGTGTTTTTCTTTGTTATAGCTGATTTTATTTGGGAAGCTTTGCAAGAAGCTTCTTTACAACGTCGTTGTCCTTATACTTTTCAAGTACGTCAACGGCTTTGCTTCCCGCGGCGGCATCTCCGCCGAGGAATTTGTCTATCAGAGGTTTTACTTTTGATTTGATCTTGTCGGGAAGCATATCGACAAGCTTGCCTATCTCTCCCGCGTTGCCTGCAAGATCCTTTACTTTGTCAAAAAGGTTGTTTAAATTCATGGTTTTTACTCCTTTTTTCTTTTATAATATCATAATTTTATCTAAAATTCAAGTATAAAGTGTTGATTTATTTTATTTATTATGGTAAAATGAACATAAATTCAGCTTTATTTCTATCTTTCGGAGGAAAAAATGAAAAAAAGACTGTTTTCCTTGATCCTTGTTTCCGTAATGCTTTTATCTTTTGCCGCCTGCAATAACGGCAACACGGAAGTTACCGGAAGCAACACGGAAACGACTTATGAAGAAACGCCCGGGATAACGGATATTGAAGAGTCCGGCAGCGATACGGATACAGAAACGGAAACCGATGAGGAAACTGCCCCGCCGGAGACCGAGCCGGAGGAAACAAAGGAAATAATTGACGAGGAGCCCGTTTTTTACGAACCAAAATCAAAAGACAAGGTAGACGTAAAAAAACTCGACTTCTCTTCTCTTGCCTGGGATGAAAACATCAAAAACGCAAATTCTCTCGCAAACGGCGTTCAGGGCAGATTCACTGACGGCGAAAGAAGCGAATTTATGATAAGCAACCTCAATATGTCGCTTGCGTATCATATCCTGCAGAACGATACGATGATCGTGAAATCCCTTACCAATTCAAAAGGCGTACCGTATTTTGAAAATTCAATGGACGCATATATAAGGATAGGCGAGGATTATTATCTGGCGTCGGAATCTCTGTACAGCGGAAGAATGAACAGTCAGAGAATGGGCTATTATTACTATGACTTCCGCCTGCGCGATCAGAATTTCATAAATCCGGATACGAAAAAAGTCTATACCGAGGGTGAAGATTGTCTTGATCTTATAAAAGAATACTCCGATCAGATAAAAGGAAATGATGTCAGAGATATCAAGATCGAGGACGGAGTTTTATCGTATACCGTAAGCACGCTCACCGAACCTAATATACAGATCAAAGGCTTAAACGTTTCAATCGAAGAATTTGACGCTTTGCAGATCACCGTAAACGCGGAGGCGTCCGATTATTTAAGTGTTTTTCTGCTTACTAAAGGCGCGGGTACGTACAGCCCCGACAGACAGCTCGTGCACAGATTCAACAAAAAAGAGACCAAAACCATGGTGATACCGTTCTCTGCCATGAAATCAATAAGCGGCAATATTACGGGCATAAAAATAGCTCTCGGCACGGCGTCAAAGGAAAAAATAGTTATCTCAGAGTTAAAACTCCTGAAACGCGGGGGCGAAAATCTTCCGCTTCTGCTTGACAGATCTTATCACACCTATCCCGATAAGCTTCACGAGGAGCTTCGCGTAGTAGCAACCGGAACTTACTCTGGCGGCGGCTATCTCGGAACAAAAATCGAAATACCCGCTTCCACCGTGCGCAAAATGATATTGAAAGGCGACGGAGAGGAATATACCGGCATACCCGCCGGCTTTGATTTCAGCAAGCTCGAATACGTAGGATTTGACGTCAAGGACGCCGGTATTTTCGGAATTATAATGCCCGGAAAACAGAACGGCACGGTCAAGGTAGAATTAAGAGACAGTAATTACATAATCACACGCGAAGTCAAATTAAGCGACAAACTCACGGAATACGGTTCAAACGAGCTGTATCACAGAATATACACATCGGACAGTCATCAGTTCAACGATCTGCGCAAGGAGGCGTATATTGAAAGAAATCCGCTGACTGATATTCAGATAGTGTCCAATGAATACGGCTCAAGGGTATTCCCGTACGACCGCATAAGAGGTTGTTATGATATATTCACAACGGGAGCCGGATTTGTTGACGCGTACAAAACAGAACCCGACAAACAGATAAAAGTCAACATAGTCGCGACAGGCGACGGAGTTACGGACAGAAAGGTATATTTCAACATATATACGAGC
>CACZOH010000016.1 GCA_902782785.1 uncultured Ruminococcus sp.
AAGGGCAATTTCACCGCCGCAGGCGATTTCACCCACCCGTAGAGGGGTGGATTTCGTTGCCGACTGTCCTTTGGGACAGTCGGCTAAGACCCGGTTTTTTTTACGCTTTTTTGCTTTTCCTTTTTCTTATCGCGTTCACGGCAAAGATAACGAGTATCGCGAAAACGCAGCCGACGGCGACGCCGCCCGTGTCGATCAGCACGTCCGTGAACATACACGCCCGTCCGGGAATGAAAAGCTGGTGCAGCTCGTCAAGGCAGGCGAACACAAAGCCGGAAAGAAACGCGATATAAACGGTAAGGAACCGTTTGACGTCAAACAAATGCAGGTCGAACAGAAGCAGGGCTCCGAGCGCGGCAAATTCCGTAAAGTGCGCGGCTTTTCTTACGTAATGATCTATGCTCGCTATATATTCCGCCTGCTCTTCCTGCGTCATGTTACCGAAACCCGGTTTTATAACGCTCGCCACGATATACCCGACCCAGTTGCTCGTACCCGTCGAATCGTCCGCGTCCTGCCCCGACATTACGAACATCCAGAAAAGCACGAACGCGGTGAGAGCAAGGCATATCACCCTTAAAACAATCTTCGTTTTCAAAGCAGCTGCAGTACCTCCGCGGCGTTCGTATCGGGCTTTACCTTCGGCATAACGTGCGTTATCACTCCGTTTTCGTCTATTATGAACGTCGTGCGGACTACGCCCATCGTCGTCTTGCCGTAATTCTTCTTCTCCTGCCATACGCCGTAGGCGTTTATCGCCTCAAGCCCGGGATCTGACAAAAGAATGAACGGAAGCCCGTATTTTTCCGCAAATTTAACGTGCGAGCTCACGCTGTCGCGGCTGACACCTATAACGACCGCTCCTTTCTTTTTAAACAACCCGTACGACGCGGCGAACGCGCACGCCTGCTTGGTACAGCCGGACGTGTTGTCCTTCGGATAAAAATACAAAACAACCTTTTTGCCCGAAAAATCAGACAGGGAAACGTCTTTGTCATCCTTGTCCTTTAACGTGAACGCGGGGGCTTTATCTCCGACCTTTAACATAATTACACCTCACCATCCGTATTTTTCGTAATTCGGCTCTATGACCGTTTTGTTGTAATCGTTGCCGCCCGGGAAATTCGCGCTTTTCAGTATGCCCGGGGTTATGCCGCGCTCAAGCAGTTTTTCGACCGCAACGCTCGTTATGCTCCACATTATGTAGTCGGACGCTATGCCGGAGGCGGCGCCGAATTTCGCTTCAATGCCGTTCACGTCGAGCATCGCCTCGGCGGCGGGCGCGCAGTTGTCTATCGTTATGGTCGCTATCTCGTAAAGCTTTTTGCCTGACGGATGGACCGGCTCCACCTGTCTCGCGTACTCCATGGAAGTGAAAGCTATTACCTTTATCCCGAGCTTTACCGCCTCATACGCAAGGTCGACGACTCTTTTGGTCCTGCCCGATACGGACGCGAGAAACAGAACGTCGCCCGGACGGAAATTTGAATTTGTGAGCGCGTATCTCGCCTCCGCTCCCTGTGCGTCATAGCCGAGATCGGAGTTGTCGCGCGGTCTCGCTCCGTTTTCTATCGAGAGGTTATAGCTGAAATGCTTATAGAATATCGGACCGCCGCCGCGGTAAATGGAATCCATTTCCATACTGTGGCATATGCTCGATAAGAATATGCACCCGCCGTTTGCAACGCTCTCCGCGACCGTCTCGCCGGCTTTTATTATGTTTTCCGTCTGTGTGTCTCTCACCTTTTTGAAGAGGTCGTCTATCGCCTCTCTGTATCTGTCAAGCAACATTTTTTTATCTCCTTGAAAGCGCTTTATTTTCTTTTATATCGTATTCAAATTCGGGAAATTCATTTATCAGACGCGTTATATCGCTGTCCGTAAGCTCGTTTTTGATTTTGTGTATATTGTACGCCGCGGCGCCGAGCACCGGCTCCAGACGCGGTACGGTTACGCTGATTTTATCGTATTTTTCCCGGCAGGTCCGCCTGAATTTATCAAAAAGAACGGGATTTCCGCGCCAGACGCTGCCGGAAACCGTAACCGGCAGATCCGTCGGCAGATCGTTTGCGCTTATAAGATATATAAGCTGTCTGCCCAAAAGCTCGCCCGCCTCTTCAAGTATGGAGACGGCGACGGCGTCGTTCTGCTCCGCCGCTTTTATCACGGTCGGCACGAGTCTTGCGACCGACGCGACGGGTGATACGTCTTTTTTGCCGTATATTGAGAATATCGCCTCTCTCAACCGTTCTCTTCCGTCAAATCCGAGTTCTTCGGCGATCAGGTCGGACAGCGTCGTATGCTCTCCGCGCCCCTCCGTGTCGCGTATCGCTGCGATGAGGGCGGATCTGCCTATGTAATAGCCCGAGCCCTCGTCAGATACCGCCGCGCCGTAGCCGCCCGCGGCGATTTTTTTATCTCCCGTGCGCGCAAAAACCGTCGCGCCCGTACCGCAGAGCGCAAGCATACCGTCGCCGAATATCCCCGCCGCGGACAAGCCCATATCAAGCTCGCCGAAAATACCTCTTCCCTTTACCGTGCAGACGCTTTTTATCGCGTTTATCACGCTGTCCTCGCACGTTCCCGCGTATTCTTCCAGCGTCTTGCCCGATATGCCGAGCTCTTCGATCAACCGGGCGATATTCTTCTCTGCAAGCTCCGCGCCCGTCGTGTTTGGGCGCACGCTTCCGACGACGGATACGCCGCGCCGCCTGAAATCTTCATCATACAGTACCGCGGCGAGCTTTGTGCCGCCGCTGTCAAGACACAGATAGTATTTCATTCTCACATATAAAATATATTGTCTTTATATTCCTTGAATATAGCCGCGTTATGCTCGTCGCCGCCGTCGAGATTCGCACTCATCAGGACGGGAGGGATAACGCCCCTCGATATCATTATATTTACGGCGTCTATTACTATCGCGTTGATGAGCGCCGCGCCGACGACCGTTGAGGTCGGTCCTATCTTCTCCGGCAGGCCGTCCACCGACACCGCGGCGTCTCCCGTCTCACCCATATTGTCTATGACCGTGTCGCAGACCTCAAACAGCCTCTTGCCGGACGGATGACGTGAGAGGACGGCTTTTGAATAATTGAGATTTGTGATACAGACCGTCCTTACACCGAGCCCGCGCGCGTAAAGCGCCATTTCCACCGGAACGGTGTTTCTGCCCGATACGGAGTGGAGTATCAGAAGATCGCCTTTTTTCACGTTGTTCTGTTTTATAATGTTCTCGCCTATGCCCGGTACGCGTTCGAGCGCGCTCGTCATCGTTATCGGGCGTGTGTTGAGCATCATTGCGGGAAAAAATATCGGATTTATGACGGCGAGTCCGCCCGTACGGTAAAACACCTCCTCGGCGATCATGCCGGCGTGCGAACAGCCGAAAACGAAAACGTTGCGTTTTGCCCCGACCGTTTCAGCAAGCGCCTCCGCCGCCTCTCTTACAGCGCCGCTCTGCCCGTTGTACGCTCTGTCAACGGTTTCCGTGACGATTTTTATATAGTCCTTCCCGTTCATATTCCCCGTCCTTGTCTTTTTTATATATAATACCATAAATAAAGTGAAAAATCAAGATGATTATCGAAATTTGAGTTATGTAACGCGCGTCATTCACCGCGCCGCGGAAATATGAAAAAAGGAACCGCCGGAATTGACGGTCCTTTGTTCTTTCATTATTCTTCCTCTTTTTCAGGCGCTTGCTTTGCCTGCTCGGGTTCTTGTTCCGGCTTGGGCTCCTTTACCTCTTTGGCTTCTTCCTTTTCAGTAAACTTCTTGTCCGCAAATTCTATGCTGTCATATTTGCTTGAATAGCTGCTGCCGTACTTTCCGTATCTGCCGTAGCGGCCGTATCTGCCGTAACCGTACTTTCCGTATCTTCCGTAACCCGAATACGTGCTCTTGTAGCCCGCGTTCTTCTCGTTGACGTCGTTCAGCACAAAGCCGGCTATCTTGCCGTTGACCTTCGTTATCGTCTCGACCGCGTACTGTACGCCGTTTCTCGTATCGGAGCCGGCGCGTACGATGAATATATATCCGTCGACCTTTTCGGCGAGCATCGCCGCGTCAGACACGAGGTTGAGCGGCGGCGTGTCTATGAAGATATAATCAAATCTCTCGGAGCAGGCCTCAAGCACCTTGTCAAATCTGTTGGAGTACAACAGTTCCGCGGGGTTGGGCGGTATGCTGCCGGCGGGCAGTATGCAGAGGTTCTTTATATCTGTCGTGATTATCGGTATATCCTTGGTCAGCTTTGCAAGCACGTCCGACAAGCCCGTGTTTTTCTTTATACGGAGGGCTTTGTTTATTGACGGATGGCGCATATCGCTGTCTATTATAAGAACGTTTTTGCCTATCTTTGCAAACGTTATCGCTATGTTAATGCAGGAAAGCGATTTACCCGCGTTCTCGCTCGCGCCGCAGACCGCGAATATCGCGCATTTTTCGGAATGCTCCGCAAAAAGCAGATTCGTTCTTATGGTGCTGTACGCCTCTCTGACGGAAAACGAGGAATGCGCGCTTAATATCTTATACTCTTTTAAGCTTGTGTTCTTCTTGTTTTTTGCGTTGTTACTCATCCTCTTTTTCCTCCTTTTCGGCAACGGTCATATCGGCTGATATCGTGGGTATCGAGCCGAGCACGGGGAAATTGAAGTTTTCCGTAAGGTCTTCAACGGATCTTATACGCGTATCGAGAATGGCTATCAGAACGAATATGAAGCTTGAGCCCACAAGTCCGGCAACGGCGGCGATCGCCGCGTCGCGCATCTTTCTCGGAGAAACGGGATCCTTGGGAGTGGAAGCCTTCTGAACGACCGACGCCTCACCTGCTTTGACGACGTCCTTGATCCTTTCGGGCGCTATCTCCGCCAAGGCGTTTATAACGTCTCTCGCCCTTTCGGGGTTGGTGTCCTGATAGTTGATCGAGAATATTTCCGTGTTGTTTACTGATTTTGCCGTTATGGATTTATAAAGCTGCTCCACCGTCACCTGATGATTGAGCATCGCGGCAACGTCTTCAAGCACCTCATCCGTCTTAAGTATAATGGAATACGTGTCGACAAGCTGTTTTGCGACTGAAAGGTCGCTCGTACTGTAGACCTGCGAATCGTCGGTCATCTTTTTCGCCTGGACGTATATCATGGCCGACGCTTCATATTTCGGTTTTACGAAAATGCTTTCTATGAGGTATACGATACCTGCCGCGACTACCGTTATGATCAAAATCGGAACGATAAATTTCTTAAGTATCCGTAATATCTGAATTATGGATATAGTTATCTCCTGTCTTCCTTCCTGTTCGTTCATAAGCTGCCTTCCTATAAAAATATATATAATAAGGGTATCGTGTTTTATTATACACAAGAGACACGACATTATCACTTGTTTTTTAATAACAAAATGTAAATTATTGTTATATTGTGTTCATATTATTATTTTTCTCCGTGAATTTTCAGAACAGATATAAAAGGTTGTTGTTTTATTTCAACTTTGCGGGTATAATGGAATAAAAAACACAAGGAGAAAAGATATGGAAGTCATATTAACGGAGCAGAATTTCAAGGAAGAAGTGCTGGAGTGCGGTATTCCCGTTCTCGTCGACTTTTACGCCGACTGGTGCGGACCGTGCAAAATGCTTGCGCCGACGGTCAAGCAGATAGCCGACGAATATGAGGGCAAGGTCAAGGTCTGCAAGGTCAACGTCGACGACGCGCGCGAGCTTGCGGAGGAATTTGAAATAATGTATATTCCCACTCTCATCGTTTTCAAGGGCGGCAAAGCCGTTGCGAAATCGAACGGTATGAAGAGAAAAGACGAAATAATCAAAATGCTGGAGATATGAGTATGAAACTGACAGACGGACTTTATTACGTAGGTGTAAACGATCATCAGATAGACCTTTTTGAAGGTCAGTACGTCGTTCCGAACGGTATGGCGTACAACTCATACGTTATCATAGACGAAAAGATCGCCGTGTTCGATACGGTGGACGCGCGTTTTTCGCACGAGTGGCTCGATAACGTTCAGACGGCGCTGAACGGAAGAAATCCGGATTACCTTATAGTTCAGCACATGGAGCCGGACCATTCCTCAAACATCGTTCAGTTTGCAAAAGCTTATCCCGAAGCGGTTATAGTATCAAACTCCAAATCGTTTCCGATGATGAAAAACTTCTTCGGCGAAGATTTTGAGGGCAGAAGGATAGAAGTCGGCGAAGGAAGCACACTCGATCTCGGCTCCCGCAGTCTCGTTTTCGTGACCGCGCCCATGGTGCACTGGCCCGAGGTCGTTATGACTTACGATGAAAAGACCAAAACGCTGTTTTCCGCTGACGGCTTCGGCAAATTCGGAGCGCTCGACGTCGAGGAGGAATGGGCGTGCGAGGCGAGACGCTATTATTTCGGCATAGTAGGAAAATACGGCGCTCAGGTCCAGGCGGTGCTCAAAAAAGCCGCCGCGCTTGACATAAAGCGCATCTGCCCGCTCCACGGTCCCGTGCTTACCGACACGATACCCGAGGTTTTGAAGCTTTACAACCTCTGGACCACGTATACGCCCGAGGTCGACGGCGTTTTCATAGCCTACACCTCCGTTTACGGCAACACGAAAAAAGCCGCTCTCCTTCTGGCGGACAAGCTGAGGGAAAAGGGCTGTCCCAAGGTCGCGGTATCCGATCTTGCAAGAGAGGATATGGCGGAGGCGGTGGAGGACGCGTTCAAGTACGGCAAGATAGTTCTTGCGACGACGACCTACAACGCCGATATTTTCCCGTTCATGCGCGAATTCATACAGCATCTGACGGAGCGCGGATATAAGAACCGCACGGTCGGACTTATAGAAAACGGCTCGTGGGCGCCGCTTGCCGCAAAGACGATGATGAAAATGCTCGAGGGCTCAGTAAACATCAAATTCGCCGAGCCCGTCGTAAAGATAAAGTCTGCGATGAACGAAGAAAACAAGCAGCAGATAGAGGCTTTGGCGGACGAGCTCTGCCGCGAATACATAGCGAAGAGCGACAAGCCCGTGACAAAGCAGGATCTGACCGCCCTATTCAACATCGGCTACGGTCTTTACGTCGTTACGAGCAACGACGGCAAGAGGGACAACGGTCTTATAGTAAACACGGTTTCCCAGGTAACGAATACGCCAAACAGAATAGCGGTGACGATAAACAAGCAGAATTATTCCCACCACGTTATAAAACAGACGGGGATAATGAACGTCAACTGTCTGTCGATAGAAGCTCCGTTCTCGGTATTCGAGTGCTTCGGCTTCCGTTCCGGCAGAAACGTCGATAAATTCGACACGATGACGCCTCTCTACTCCGACAACGGACTTGCTTTCCTGCCGCAGTACATAAACAGCTTCATGTCGCTCAAGGTCGAACAGTATATAGACCTTGACACGCACGGAATGTTCATCTGCAGCGTTACGGAAGCGAGAGTCATATCGAACGTTGAAACGATGACCTACACGTATTACCAGAACAACGTAAAGCCGAAGCCCGAAGCGCAGGGCAAAAAGGGCTTTGTCTGCAAGGTATGCGGATACGTTTACGAGGGCGACGAGCTGCCCGAGGACTTCATCTGCCCGCTCTGCAAGCACGGAGCCGCGGATTTCGAGCCGCTGAAATAAGCGTTTAAAACAGGTAACGGGCGAGCAATGCTCGCCCGTTATGATTTTTATCCTCCGTAACTTTTTCAGTCAGCCTCAACGACAGCTTTTGGGTTCAGATCTTGTTCAGATCGTACGGCGTCGCCTGATATACGAAGTAGTTGAGCCAGTTGGAGAAAAGCAGGTGCGCGTGACTGCGCCAGACGTTTTTCGGGCGCTTTGTCGGGTCGTCGTCCGGAAAATAATTGTACGGTATATCTATCGGCAGACCCTTTTCCTTATCCCTGAAATACTCCTTTGCGAGTGTGTCGTAATCATACTCGCAATGTCCCGTGATGAAAAATCTGCTGTTGACGTCGTCCGATATAAGATATACTCCCGCTTTGTCAGACTGTGCGACTATTCGCAGACCGAACGCGGCGGAAACCTCGTCCTCATAAACCTCCGTATGGCGCGAATGAGGCGCGAGAAACGTCTCGTCAAAGCCGCGGACTATCGGGTGAGACGGCAAAAGGACCCTGTGTTCAAACACGCCGAACATCTTTTTATCCATTTTATGCTTGTTTACGCCGTAATAATAGTACAGCGCCGCCTGCGCCGCCCAGCAGATGAATATCGTGGAAAACACGTTTTTCTTCGCCCAGTCGAATATTCCGCAGAGCTCGTCCCAGTAATCCACCTCGTCAAAATCGAGGTTTTCAACAGGCGCGCCGGTCACAATGAGCCCGTCGAATTTCTCATTCTTTACGGTTGAAAAATCCTTGTAAAACGCCTCCATATGTTCCTCGGAGGTGTTTTTGCTTACGTGTTTTTCCACGCGCAAAAGCGTCAGATCTATTTGGAGCGAGGAGTTTGACAAAAGTCTTACGAGCTGAGTTTCCGTTGCGATCTTCGTCGGCATTAAATTCAGAACGGCTATTTTAAGCGGTCTTATGTCCTGATGCAGAGCGCGGAGCTCATGCATAACGAATATGTTTTCATTTCGCAGTATTCCGGCGGCGGGAAGCCCGTCGGGTATTTTAATAGGCATTTTATATTATCCCTTACATTGTTTTTTATAGATAATATCATTTTTGGCCGTTACAGTCAACCTCAAACTGTTAATACGGCGTAAACAAAAAACCGACGGGTGAGACCCGACGGTAAAAAAGGTTTGTTTAATTACTCCTTCCGTCACGGCTTTGCCGTGACGCCTCCCCCGAAGGTGGAGGCTTTAACAGGGCTCCCTCTTTGAGGGAGCTGTCAGCGCAGCTGACTGAAGGAGTTCTTATAACACTCTTTTCTTTTTCAGAATAACGGCAGCCGACGCGGCAGACACCGCGAGGACGCAGACCGCGATGATCGGCGCGTCTGAGGTTTGGGGGTTCTCAATTTCTATTTGAAAAGCCTCCTCTATAAACGTACCGCCTATGATACGTGATCCGTTTTCGCCGTGTTTTATTATAAA
>CACZOH010000017.1 GCA_902782785.1 uncultured Ruminococcus sp.
AGCATTTTACACTATTGAAATATTATATATAATATTTGTTCGTTTTATCCGGGTCAGACTTTATAGTTATCAAGAATGGAGGCTTTTGTCGTAAGATCGCTCAAAAGGTGCTTGTTATTGATCTTATTCCCGATCAGTATCCCGACAAAATCGGATATCGCGGCTTTGAGAGCGTTTTTTATGTCCTCCGCCGTTTCAGTTGTTTTATAGTATTCACGCCTGCCGCATACGCCGCCGCCGGAACAAATCACGTCAAACGTACCGTCGTTTTGCGCCGTGAACCTGATACGGTAGTCACCGTCCATGAACTTCCATTCAAATCCGTTCTTGTCTCTATAGATAAACGCGTTTATCCATTCGGTGAAAAGGGGGACCGTAAAGTCCGTCCATTTCTCGCACGGGAACGCGTACGATCCGTCAAATACAACGTACAGCTCCGTATCAATAAAAGATACGGTCTCCACTATTTCCTGCCTGTCGGTTATCACGATTTTCATATCATTTTATCCTTATAACTATAAATTCATACGGATTGTTAATCCTGATCATACTGTGTGAATCGCCGAGTCCCCGGCTTACGATAAGGCGGCCGTCGTACATACCGGACGTGTATTTCGGAAACAGTCCCTGACCCGGCGAGAAAACGCCGCGCCCGAAAAAGCGCCACTGTCCGCCGTGCGCGTGGCCCGAAAGCGTGAGCTGTATATCCGTCTGCTTTATATACCCGGGATAATACTCGGGATGATGCGACAAAAGGATCTTATATCCTTTTTTATCCGAAAAACTTTTAAGAAACGAAACGTCGGGTGCGGGCGTTTTTTTGATGTTGCTCTGCCTGTCGCCGCCGAAGCCGGAGGAGAGACCTCCTATCAGTACGCCCTCAAACTCCGTGTATTCGTTATCGAGCAGGACTGCGCCCGTTTGTCTCGTTAAACTGCGGATATCTCCGTCCTCCTTGAGCTCGTGGTTGCCGAGCGAGCAAAACGTTTTGTATTTTTTTGCGCATCCCGTCAGAAAAGCTATGCCCTTTTCGTACTCGCGGCTGTTGTTCACGTAATCGCCGCCGACAAGCACGGCGTCGGGAAGAAAGCGGTCGATAAGCTTCATCAAAGGCTCCGTATCGCATTCGTGCAGGTCGGATAAAAACGCAAAAACAAGCGGGGCGTTTATCCCCGCCGTTATATCGTATTCGCTGACTTTTATCACACGCATTTTTCTTTTACAGAAGCCTTGACAGCTCCTCGATCTCTTCCTTTGTCGTTGACCAGCTTGTCGCAAACCTTACGACAGTCGTATTGCCGTCGGGCTTTTCCCATATTTCAAACCCGACCTTGCCCGTAAGCCTACGGAGCGCTTTTTCGTCAAGCAGTATGAACTGCTGATTTGTGGGAGAATCAATGAAAAACCCGTAACCTTTATCCGAAAACGCTTTTTTCAGCTCTTCCGCGCGGATTATCGCGTTTCTCGCCGCTTCAAAATAGAGCCCGTCCGTAAACAGAGCGTCGAACTGAACGCCGACGACGCGGCTTTTCGCCAGCATCGCGCCTCTCTGCTTTATCATCGTTATGAAGTGAGCGGGCGCGCCTTTCGGGAAAACGACCGCTTCACCGCAGAGCGCACCGACCTTCGTCCCGCCTATGTAGAATACGTCGCATACCTCTGCGATAAACGGCAGATCGAGATCGCATTCTCCGCACATAAGACCGTAGCCGAGACGCGCGCCGTCAATAAACAGCTTAAGACCGTATTTCAGGCAGACATTTCTTATATCGCACAATTCCTTTTTTGTGTAGATAGTTCCGTATTCCGTGGGGAAAGAGATATACACCATTGCGGGAAAGACCATATGGTCGCGGCTCGGATTGCCGTTGAAATCGCTCATATACCGCTCTATCTGCTCCGCGCTTATCCTGCCGTCCTTATGCGGCAGAGCGAGGACCTTGACGCCCGTATATTCGACCGCGCCCGCCTCGTGGCAGTTGATATGACCGGTAGTCGCGCATATAACGCCCTCGTAGCTCTGAAGGCACGAGGATATGACCGTCATATTGGTCTGCGTGCCGCCCGCGATGAAGAAAACGTCAGCCTCTTCCGACTTGCACGCTTTTTTTATTTTTTCTTTTGCCGATTTACTGTATTTGTCAAAACCGTAAGTGTCCGTTATTTCGCCGTTTGTCTCTACCAGATGTGAAAGAACTGCGGGGTGCGCTCCGTTTTTGTAATCACAGGAAAAATCAAGCATAATTCACCTCGGAAGCGGTTCCCCGTTTTTGTCGAACAGCGGCAGATATTCAAGCGTTATGATATCGTCCCTGTCGTACGCGTCGCCCTCTGCGAGTATCGCCATTTTGCCGACGGTTATGCCGCCCGCCTGCTCTACGAGCTGCTCCAGCGCGCGGAGCGATTCTCCCGTGCTTATGACGTCGTCAACTATTATTATGCGTTTGCCGCGCATCATCTCGGCGTCGTAACCGTCGAGATACAGCGTCTGACGCTTCGTCGTGGTTATGGACTTTACCTCACATTCAAGTATGTTTCTCATATAAAGCTTCGGCGATTTTCTCGCTAAGAAATATTTGTTCTGACCGGTGATCCTCGCCATCTCATATACGAGCGGTATGCCTTTGCTTTCCGCGGTTATGAGATAATCGTATTCAAAATCGATCTTATCAAGAAGTCCCTCGGCCGCCGCTCTCGTAAGCTCTACGTCGCCGAAGATGACGAAAGCCGCGATCTTCAGGTCGTCCGTCAGTCTGCAGAGGGGAAGGCTTCTTTTAACGCCGTTTACCGTGATATCGTAAAACTCTTTCATTTTTTCAGTCCGTCCTGTACCGTTTTTTTTCATTTTAACACACATTTTATAATAATTCAAGCAAAAACGGTTAACGCTTATGATTTCCTGCCGTTTTTTTTGAAAGTGTTTTGATCAAATATATTGATTTTTCAAAATTACTCTGTTATAATACATTTAATATGTATGATGGGGATTTTATATGGTTAAGATTTTGCATTTGGCGGACCTTCATCTCGACAGTCCGTTTTCATTAAAGAGCGCGGAGACGGCGCAGGCGTGCAGACAGATGCTTCGCGGCACGTTCACCTCCGCGATGCTCTACGCAAGAACGGAGAATTTTGATATCGTACTTATCCCGGGCGACGTATTCGACACGGGCTTTGCCGCGCGCGACACTCTGACCCTGCTGAAAAGCGAATTTGAGAAAAGCCCGGCCATACGCTTTGTTATAGCGCCGGGAAATCACGACCCGTTCAAACCCGATTCTCCGTGGGCGAAGACTTCTTTTCCCGACAACGTCTTTATTTTCAAATCGTCGTCTTTGTCCAAGATCTGCTTTGACGATCTGAACACGGACGTTTACGGTTGGGCTTTCACGGAGGAGAATATGTCCGTCGATCCGCTTGCAATAAAGCCGCATCCGGACAAAAGCCGCATAAACGTGCTTTGCGCACATTGCGAGCTTGACGGACCCGTAGGCGGCAAATACTGCAGCATCAGCAAGGCTGAGCTTGAGGCGGCGGGCTTCGATTACGCGGCGCTCGGTCACATACACAAGGGGACCGACGGCGCGAACAGGATAGGAAACACGTATTACGCTTATTCCGGTTGTCTTGAGGGCAGGTCTTTTGACGAATGCGGGCAGAAATACGCGATAATTGCCGAGCTTGACAAGAAAAACGGCGTTTTGTCCGCGGATTTCAGAACAAGGTCGTTCACGCAGAGGCGGTTTGAGATAATAGAAGCGGACGTAACCGGCTGCCCCGACGCCGCGACGCTGTGCAGCAGCGTCAACGCGGCGGTCAGAGCCGTTCATCCGGGGCAGGAATCGTCCGTACGCGTGGTACTGCGCGGAAGCGTTCCCGCGGAGCTCATAGTATCCGAGGAATTCATTGCCAAAAACGTAGTAGGCGTAAGATACGCGGAGGTCGAGGACAGGACGGAACCGACGCTCGACGTTGAAAAATTCGTGCGCGAGCCGGGTATAAGAGGCGCGTTTTACCGCGCCGTGGAGCCGCTTCTGACGCAGGGTACGGAGCGTGAGCGCGCCGTTGCCGCAAAGGCTCTCAAAATAGGTCTCGACGCGCTGAACGGAAGGAACTGAATATGGTTATAAAGAGCTTGAATATAATCTCCTTCGGTATGCTGAAGGATAAAAAAATAGAACTCTGCGACGGATTGAACGTAGTGCTCGGCAAAAACGAAACGGGTAAAAGCACGATCGGCGCGTTTATCAAATTCATTTTCTACGGGCTTGACAAAGCGGAGCGTGAAAAATACGTAGGCTGGGGAGCCGTCGGCTGTTCCGGCTCGCTTCTGCTTGAGGCCGAGGGAAACGAATACAGGATAGAACGCGAGCTGTATAACGGCAGAAGCAAGGACAGGATTACCGTAATAAGCGGGAGCGGCGAGATATTGAACACCGAAAAAGCGCCGTGGGAGATCTTCATAGGCGTGCCGGAAAACGTGTTTTTAAACACGGCGTTCACCGCGGACATAGGCTCCGCCGTAGGCGGTCAGGGATTGCCGGAGGCTATCGAAAACATAGTATTCTCCGCGGACGAGGCGGTCAGCACGAAAAAGGCGCTCAAACGCATTGACGACGGAAGGATCGCGCTTCTTTACAAAAACAAAAAGGGCGGCAGGATACACGAGCTTGAAAACCTCGTATCCGAGCTTGAGGTCAGGCTCGCCGCCGCAAAATCCGCGTCGGAGCACATATTCACGCTTGACGACTCCATAAGGACGAGAAAAGCGCGTATGAGCAAGAACAAGGAAAAAGCGGATCTCATCACCAAACAGCTTGAAGATTACGAGACGTACCGCAGGATAAACGAGCTTGCCGAGTTTGAAAAGAACGGCAAGGCGCTCGACGTTTGTCAGAAGGAGCTTTCCGAGCTTGAGAAAAAATACGCCGTCAACGGCTTTTTGCCCGACCGCGCGTTTTCCGAGGAGCTTCACGCGTACGAAGCGAGCGCCGCGGAGCTTAAAGAGCTTTCTCTGAACGCGGAGCGCAAAACCGCCGCCGCTTACAAAGAGATGAAAAACAGCGGCTCGAACAACATTCTGCGTCTCGCCGCGGGCATAGGCGGCGTTAAAGCCCTGCACGATATGTACGACGGGATAGACACCAAAATATTCGGTTACAAAAAACTCGCCGTCGTATTCTTCATATTCGCGTTCGCGTGCGCGGCGGTGACCGGCGTGCTCGTATATTTCAAAATACCGATACCGTATTCTCTTTTGCCGCTTATTCCGTTTTTGCTGTTCCTCATTCTCGGCATAACGAACGCTGCCAGAGCGTCAAAGCTGAAAAAAGGCTTATACAAGCTCGCCGCAAAGCTCGGCGCGGACGATCCCGCGGACATCCCCTCTCTGCTTGAGAGCGTGGCGGAGGCGGAGGAGATATCAGCCGAAAAAACGGAAGCGTACAACAATGCTCTTGCATCTGAGAAAGAGGTGGAAGAAAAGACGGACGCGCTTGACAAAAAGATACGCGCTCTCACAAACAAATACAAAGCAGTCGGCATAAACGGTCTTTCCGCGCTCATCACCGAGGTGGACGGCGTCCTTTCCGAGCTTTCATACGCTCACAGACAGGTGGAAATGGCGCAGTACAAGGCGCGTATCTCTTCCGAGCGCGTTTCCGGCGAAAGCGGCGAGCAGTTGAAAGCAAAGCTCCACGGAGCGTTGAAGGAAGAGGACGTACCGTCGTACAAGTGCGACGAGAGAAGAACGGAGCTCAATCTGCTTCTCCGTCAGAACGAGGCGATAGCGGAAAAGGTATCGAGCGAGGAGCAGAGCTTTGCGGCGGCGAACGCCACGTTTACTCTCCCCTCCGCGGTGTTCACAAAGCTCAATACCGCAAGGGACGAGCTTGAGGAGGCGCGTGAGGATTACGACGCTTATACTCTCGCATACGAAAAGCTCAACGAAGCCTCCGCGGCGCTCAGAAGCAGCATTTCGCCGACGCTCGCCGCAGACGCGGGTCAGCTGATGAGCGAGATAACGGAGGGCAAATACAGCTCTCTCGGCATATCGAACAAGCTGGAGATAACGTATAACGGCGGCGGTATGACGCACTCAGCCGACACGCTGTCAAGCGGAACGCAGGACGCGGCGTACGTAAGCCTGCGTCTGGCGCTTGTAAAAATGCTTTTCCCGAACGGTACGGCGGCGTTCTTTGACGATACGTTTGCAAGGACGGACGACACGCGCGCCGAGCATATAATAAAAGCTCTCTGCGATTACGGGAGGCAGACGGTCGTATTCACCTGTCACGAAAGAGAAGGCAGATTTGCGGAAAAATACGGCGGAAAGGTCATCAGAGTATGACGCTTGAGGAATGCTTTGCAAAAAACGGACTGTCGGAATATCTGACGGATGAAAAAGCGGAAAAACTCAGAGTTTTAAGCACGCTTCTTTTGTCATATAATGAAAAAGTCAATCTGACGTCGCTCAAAGAGCTGCCCGACGTTTACGCAAAGCACATGGCGGACAGCGCAAAGCTTCTGCCGTACCTGAAAAACGTGAAAACCCTGCTTGACGTCGGCTGCGGCGGCGGCTTTCCGTCGCTTCCGGCGGCGATACTGTCGCAGATCGAGGTCACGGCGCTCGATTCCACAAGAAAGAAGCTCGGCTTTATCGAAGAGGCGAGGACCACACTCGATATAAAAAACATAAAAACGCTTTGCGGACGCGCGGAGGAGCTTTGCTCGGGAGAATTAAGGCAGAGCTTTGACGCGGTCACGGCGCGCGCCGTGGCTTCTCTTCCCGTATTATGCGAGCTTTGTATCCCGTACGTAAAAACGGGCGGCATTTTTCTTGCGATGAAAACGGACGAGAGCGAGCTTGAGGGCGGCGAAGCCGCCGCAAAAAAACTCGGAGCAAAGCTTTTGCAGAGCGTTGAATACAAGCTTATCTGCGGCGACGGAGAAGCCGACAGATGCATCATGATTTTCAAAAAAACCAAAAATACGGAAAGTATTTATCCGAGAAGATATTCGCAGATAAAAACAAAACCCTTACAATGAACATAATCAAGCTTTACGATAATACGGAACTTGACAGAACCGTCGTCGCCGTCGGCAATTTTGACGGCGTACATATAGGTCACGCGGCGCTGATAGAGGAAGCCGTGCGTCTCGCCCGCGAAAACGGCTGCGAGCCCGCGGTATGGACCTTTACCGACTACGCGCCGAAAAAAGACAAAAAGCATATCATTACCGCAAAAAAAAGGTACGAGCTCTTCAGGACTCTGGGCGTCAGGCTCGTTTTTGAGGATGATTTCAATGACGTTTGCGATATGAGCGCAATACGTTTCGTAAAAGACGTGCTCATAAAAAAATGCGGCGCGCTGTACGCCGTCTGCGGCTATAATTTCAGATTCGGCAAGGGCGCAAAGGGCGACGCGAAAATGCTGAAAACCCTGATGGAAAGAGCGGGCGCACACGCGAGGATAATAGACGAGATAAAAATAAACGGTACCGCGGTCAGCTCAACCGCGGTAAAACGGGCGCTGTCGGATGGCGATATCGCGCTTGCAAACGCCATGCTCAACAGACCTTTTTCCGTTACGCTTCCCGTTATACACGGCAGAAGGATAGGAACCGGGCTCGGTTTTCCGACGATAAATCAGGATTATCCCGCGGAGCTGACGGATCTGCGGCGCGGCGTTTACGCCTGCCGCGTAGATATTGACGGCGTATCGTACAAAGCCGTTTCAAACGTCGGGATCAAGCCTACCGTAGGCGCGGACGGCGTCACCGTCGAAACGCACATTATAGGCTGCGATATGGATCTTTACGGGCGGGAAATAAAGGTGGAATTTCTGTTTTTCATACGCGACGAGCGGAAATACGACACGCTGCGGGATCTGCAGGAACAGATAAAAAAAGACGTGAAGAAGGCGGGTGAGCTTTTATGAAAATCAAAAAAACGGTAAGCCTTATACTTGCGCTCCTTTTTGTTTTTTCTTTTGCTTTTCGCGTTTTTGCGGCGTCAACCGACACAGCGGAGGAGACGAAGGAGGAGGAAGACAAGATAATCCCGACGGAATACGATATCCCGGACGACGAGAAGATCGCCGTCGCCTCCCGCTACGCGATGCTTTACAGCGAATACGACAAGAGATTTTTGTTTTCAAAGCGCGAGGACGAGCTTGTTGAGCCCGCCTCGACGACAAAAATAATGGTCGGCATTATGATATACGAGAAATTCGCGGGCAGACTCGACACGCAGATAACTATAACGAACAAGCTGCTTGAGGACAAAGAGGGGCTTTCCGTCTATCTTGAGGAGGGCGAGATCTACACTTTAAGACAGCTTCTTACGATACTTCTGATGCACGGTGCAAACGACGTTTCGACCATTCTTTCGCATTACTATATGCAGGACGAGCAGTACGACGGAAACGACCTGGAGGCCTTTGCCGCCAGGATGACGAAGCGCGCGGAGGAAATAGGGTGCAAAAACACCGTTTACAAAAACGTGAGCGGTCTGCACGCGCCGGGCATGAAGACGATACTGTCCGATATCATAAAGGTCGCGGTACACGCCGCAAATATCCCGGGTTTTCTTGAAATGACGTCGACCGACAAGCTTGTGATAGAAAAAAACGGCCCGACAAAAGAAAGAACGATACTGAACAGAAACAGACTTATAAGCACGTTTCCGACGCCGCAGTACAAAACGGCGGGCGTCACCGGCATGAACTACGGCTCCACGTCGGAGATGAAGGAATGTCTGCTCGTTTCCGCGGAATACGACGGCAAACGGTATTTCGCCGTGATTATGGGCGGATATACCGACACGGACGAAACTCAGGTCGTTTATACCGACGCGAAAAGACTGCTTGAATACGCGAGAACGGGCTTCAAATATTTCGACGTACTGAAAAAAGGCGTGATAATAACGCAGGCGAACGTTCGCTTCAACAGCACGACCGACGTTGTGACGCTCGTACCGTCGAAAACGGTATCTATGTATCTGCCCGTCGGTACGGATCTTAAAACAGAGATAACGTACAAAACGATAGTTCCCGAAAAAACGCTTGACGCGCCGGTCGCGCAGGGCTATGAAGCCGGAGAAATAATAGTTGTATATAACGATACGGAGGTATGCCGCGTACCGCTCGTCACTACGAACGCGGTCTCGCAGAGCAGGATACTTTATATTCTCGATCAACTTGAGCAGTTTGTAAAAAAGCCGATAGTCATCGCGTCGTTCATCTCGTTCTTCGTTTTGCTCGTACTGTTCATACTGATCAAGTCCCTGATAGAAGGACAGAAGAAAAAAAGAAAGAGAATAAAATAAGTATTTACAAATATAACTTGATATAAAGTGCAATATATGGTATTATTTTTAAAACGGGAGGTGATATATTGGACAGGCTGATGCAGGATACGTCAACGGATTACAGACATGAGCAGAAATATTTTATCACCCACACGCAGGCGACGGAGCTGACGGACAGACTTTCAAAGGTCCTTGCGTTTGACAAATACAGCGTGGATCACGGAAAATACCTTATTTCAAGCGTTTATTTCGATTCGTTTGAAAACCGTTCTCTCGAGGGGACGGAAGCGGGACTGCTGAAACGCAAAAAGTACAGGATACGCGCCTACAACCACGACGACAGCTTTATATGCCTTGAAAAAAAGATCAAACGCGGTCCTCTCGGCAAAAAGGAAAGCGTCCGCATAAACAGACAGATTTACGACGATATAATGTATAAGCGCGGGGATATGCTTTTAAAGCTCGACGACCCTCTCGCACACGAATTCTATCACGTTATGAACGTGGAGGGCTATAAACCGAAGACGGTCGTTGAATACACGCGGCGCGCGTTCGTCTCCGACGTGTCAAACGTCCGCATAACGCTCGATATGAACATAAAGGGCAGCGGCTCCGGCGTTGATATGTTTCTTGACTCCGGCTCGCTCGTATATACCGTGCCTCCCTGCTGGGTAGTGCTTGAGGTGAAATACGATCATTTTCTGCCCGATTACATAAGAAATCTTTTGCCAGACACGTCCGTAATGCAGAGCTCGTGCTCAAAATACGTATACGGAAGAACATATATTTAGAAAGGATAACCGGCAATGCAAACGTTGACTTCTTTTTCCGACATTTTCAAAAACAGTTTTATAGAGAATTTCAATTCCGATCTTACGGTCGGCAAGTTCATTTTAACGATGGTCGTCTCTCTGCTTATAGGGCTTATGATATGCGTCGTATACAGAGTGTCGTACCGCGGAGTTCTGTTCTCCCGCGCGTTCTGTGTTTCGCTTCTTGCGATGGACGTCATAACGACGCTCATACTGCTTACTATAACCTCGAACGTAGTGCTTTCCCTCGGTATGGTCGGCGCTTTGTCGATAATCCGTTTCAGAACGGCTATAAAAGATCCGCTTGACATAGTGTTCCTTTACTACTCGATCTGCGCGGGCATAATGTGCGGAGCGCAGCTTCTCGGGCTCGCGGCTATCGGCGCCGTCATCGTCGGCGTTATACTCATAGTAGCGTCCCGTCTCCCCTCCGCCGCGGATTCCTATATACTTATGGTTAACGTAAATCCCGAGGATGAGGATCCCGTTGTAAAATACATAGAAAAATCGACAAAGAGGAGCAAGCTCAAATCAAAGGCGCTTGTTGAAAACACGGTCGAGATCTCAATGGAGGTCACGCTTATCGCCGGCTCTACCAAGTTTCTGAACAAACTCAACGCTTATCCCGGCGTCTCCTCCGTGACGCTTGTCAAGAATACCGGCGAATATATCTGATAACGAGGAAAAAAATGAAGAAGATTATTTCTGTATTTCTTATCCTGATAATGCTGTTCGCGGCGGTCGCCTGCGACACGTTCGGGGGCGGGGACAACACGTCGTATGTTTCTCCGCCGCAGACGAAGGAGGCGGGCGATACGCGTGAAGTTACGACGTCGCCGGCCGAGACTCTTCCCGATATCGCGGCGGCGGTAAAGCCGAACAAAGGCGGGCTGATACTGAACGAGGCGATGGCGTCGAACAAATCCGTGATCTCCGACGATTACGGCGAATACAGCGACTGGATAGAGCTTTATAACGACGGCGAAGCTGAAATATCCCTGAAAAACTACTTCATCTCCGACTCGCCCGACAACAAGACCAAGGGCGTTCTTCCCGATATAAGGATAGGAGCAAAGCAGTATCTGATAATATGGGCGTCCGGCAGAAACGTATACAACGCCGAGACGAATTCACTTCATCTTCCGTTCAAGCTGAGCAAAGCGGGCGAGACCGTTTCCCTGTTCTCCATGAGCGGCTCTGAGCTCGGGCGCATAACCCTGCCCGAGATGCCGTCCGACATATCGGCGGGACCCGACGACGACGGGAACACGTTCCTTCTTGCCGAGCCGACGCCCGGTGAGAAAAACGTCACGGCAAAATACGTAAAGCCCGTGCAGAACGACGAACCGATAAATCAGACGGACAAGACCGTAAATACGATAAGAATAAACGAATATACCACTAAAAAGACCGTCACCTTCACGGACAGCGAGGGAGATTACGGCGCATGGGTGGAAATCTACAACTTCGGCGAAAAAGAAGTAAAGCTCAAAGGGCTGTTCTTATCCGACGACGAAGCGGAATTCAACAAATGGGGCTTCCCAGATATAACGCTTGCAGCCGGCAGCTACATGACCGTGTTCATGATGGGCAAGGAAAAAGAATACACGGCGGGCGGCGAGGTACAGGCGACGTTCACCCTCTCCGGCAAGGAAGAAAAGCTCGGGATATATAACGGCAAAGGCGACGTGATAGACTCCTGCGCCGTATACGAGCTCGAGTCGAATATGACCTGCGGAAGAGACCCCGAAAACCCCGACAAATGGCTGTTCTTCCCGCGTGCCACAAAGAACGCGAAAAACACGGTACCGGGATTTGAAGACATAGAGAGCGCAAGATATCCGAAATACAAAACCGCGTACATAAACGAAGTCGTTGCCGTAAACGCAACGCTTGAAAGCTCCCCTGACGGAAAAACATATTCGTCGGGGGAATTGTACGATTATTACGACTTATACGATTATATAGAGCTTCACAACCCTACGGAAAACGACGTTGACCTGTCGGATTTCTATATAGGCAAAAGCTCGTTTGACAAAGCCGTATGGCTGCCCACGGTAAAACTCAGGGCGGGCGGCTACAAGCTTATTTACTTTGCCGACGAGACGAGATACGACTCAAAAAACGATAATATTTACGTGGATCTCGGTCTTAACAGATACAGAAACGACATTTATCTGTTCGACAGACAGGGATGCGTGGTAGACAACGTTAACACAAGTCTGCTTTACGACAAGACGTCCGCCGGCAGAAGATCCGATACGGACGACTCCGTTTATTATTTCACCTCGGTGACGCCGGGCAAAGAGAATACCGCCGTACCGCTTTCAAAGGCGGTCGCCGCGCCCTCGTTTTCGCTTGAAGGAGGATACGTCGAGGCGGGCGAAAACCTCACCATCACCGTACCGGAAGGATGTATAGTATACTACACGACGGACGGCTCCAAACCGACGCAGAACGGCACATTGTACCGCGCGCCGATAGCGGTGGACAAAACGATGACGGTACGCGCAAGGGCATTCAAAAGCAACGCCTTGCCGTCCGACGAGATCTCCGTATCGTTCATCGTCGGCAGAAAGCACAATATGCCGGTCGTATTCCTGTGCGCCGAGGCGACGGACCTGTTCTCCGACAAAACGGGTATATGGGCTGACGGTCCGAATTTCGACACGGAGTCGATGAAATACGACGATCCGAGCCTCGGGGGCGATGAAAAGGAAAACCTTTTCTTCAAGGACGCGCCGAAAGCGAATTACTGGCAG